>NZ_JBFRCL010000078.1:0-35782 GCF_040965695.1 Paraburkholderia sp. BR10937 | reverse complement strand
TACGGCTGGGACATGCTGGTCGTCGCGCTGGTCTCGCTGGTGTTCTATTACTGGGGCGTGAATTCGGGCTACCGCTCGCCGTACCTCGCGGAACGCCAGGAGCACGACGAAGTCCTCGAGGGCATCGGCGCGCACTAAGTGTCGAACCCAGCGTGTCGAACTAATCGATGCGCAATACAAAAAAGCCCGCCTGAAGCGATTCAGGCGGGCTTTTTTGCTGTTGGAGCAAACGCGGAGCCGGCGTGGCGGCTCGCGGCGGCTTTATTGCACGGCGCTGCCGAACACGTAGTTCGTCATCGCGAGCGCGCGCTGGTAGGTGCCTAGCGACTGCACGCCGAGCGTGTAGTCGTCGTCGGCTGCGCCGAGCGCGGCGAAGACGGGCAGCAGGTGCTCGTCGGTGGGGTGCATGAGCACCGCGTGCGGGGCGCGCTGGCGGTAGTCGAGCAACGCGTCGATGTCGCGCGCGGCGAGGTGGTTCTCGAACCATTGCGTGAACTCGGCCACGCGCGGATCGGCATCTTCCGGCCGCGCCGAGAAGTCCGCCTCGCGCAGATTATGGGTGATCTGCCCCGAACCGATCACCATCACGCCTTCGTCGCGCAGCGAGCGCAGCGCACGGCCAAGCGCGAAGTGATGGGCGGCGTCGGCGCGCGGCTGGATCGAAAGCTGGGCGACGGGCACGTCCGCGTCGGGGAACATCAGCAGCATGGGCACCCAAGCGCCATGGTCGAGGCCGTGCGCTTCCTCATCGACAGGAACGCCTTGCTCGCGCAGCAGCGCCGCCGCGCGCTGCGCCATCTCGGGTGCGCCCGGCGCCGGATACTGGATCTCGTAGAGCGCACGCGGAAAGCCGTAGAAGTCGTGGATCGTCTCAGGCTGCGTGGCCGTGCTGACCACGGGGCGCATCGTGCCCCAATGCGCCGAGAGCATGAGCACCGACTGCGGACGCGGCAAATGTTCCGAGAGCACGGTGAAGCCGCCGGAAGGCAGCGACGGGTCGATCGGCAGCGTAGGAGCGCCGTGCGAGAGGAAGAGGCTGGGCGTGCGGGTGGTCATGATCGTGGGCTGACCGCGCCAGGGGCGGTCCGAAAGTATCGTATTGCGATCAATATAAGATCCTACCGTCGCGAATTAAACGGGGGGAAAGGGAATTGATTGTGTCGCCGATATTGATAATCGGCGCAGCGCGCGAGGATGCGTCCGGCGCTTATTCGTCGGTGCCGCGCAGCCCCGGCCAGGCGGGCGAGAGCGCGGGCCCGAGCGCGAACAGGTCGAGCACGCGGGCGACCGTGTGATCGACCATCTCGTCGATCGACGCCGGCTGGTTGTAGAAAGCCGGCAACGGCGGGAAGATCACGCCGCCCATTTCGGTCACGGCCGTCATGTTGCGCAGATGCGCGAGGTTGAACGGCGTTTCGCGCACGAGCAGCACGAGACGGCGGCGTTCCTTGAGCGTGACGTCGGCGGCGCGTGCGATCAGGTTGTCGGAGAGACCGTGGGCGACGCTCGCGAGCGTCTTCATCGAGCAAGGCGCGACGATCATGCCGTCGGTCGCGAACGAGCCCGAAGCGATGGTCGCGCCGACGTCGCGCACGGAATGCACGACATCGGCTCGTGCGTGCAGATCGTCCTTGCTGAGCTGCAGCTCGTGCTGGATGTTGAGCCAGCCCGCGGCCGAAACGAGCAGATGCGTTTCGACGCCGCCTAGCCGCCGCAGCATGTCGAGCATGCGCACGCCATAGATCGCGCCCGTGGCCCCCGTGATCGCGACGATCAGCCGGCGTTGCGGCACTTGTGCGATAGCGGACGAGGCAGGAAGGGCGGTATTCACGTCAGGCGGGAGTCGAAGCGAAGGCGAGGTGGAGGCGGAGACGATGCGTGCAGCGCCTAGTGAAAAAGCGCCGGCGTTGCGTACCGGGCGCTCGGGAGGCAACAGGCGCAACGCCGTGCGCCCGATGCCGCCCCGTGACTGGCGATTACGCCGCGGCGAAGAGCTGCTGCAGCTCGCCGTTCTGGTACATCTCCATCATGATGTCCGAGCCGCCGATGAACTCGCCCTTCACGTAGAGCTGCGGGATGGTCGGCCAGTTCGAGAATTCCTTGATGCCCTGGCGGACTTCGTCGTCCTCGAGCACGTTGACGGTCTTGAACTGATCGACGCCGCAGGCTTTCAGGATCTGCACCGCGCGACCGGAGAAGCCGCACATCGGGAACTGCGCGTTGCCCTTCATGAAGAGGACGACGGCGTTTTCGTCGACGATCTGCTTGATGCGTTGTTGGGTGTCCATGACTGACCTTGCGATTGAATTGATGCTGAATACGTTGGAATGCAGGATGAAATGATAGCGGATTTCGCCCGTGCGAGCCCGGCGTTACCGGGAGCGTGCCTAGTCGGCGGGCTACGGTAGACGGCCCCCGCTGATGCGTTCGATGCCCGCCAGATCGCGCTCGGAGCGCACGTCCCCGAAACCGGCGCTTTCCAGCAACGCCCGGACGGCTGCCGCCTGGTCGTAGCCGTGCTCCATCCAGAGCACGCCGCCCGGCGCGAGCCGGGCCGGTGCGCCCGCGACGATCGCGCGCAGGGCGGTGAGGCCGTCGGCTTCGTCGGTGAGCGCGCCGCGCGGTTCGAAGCGCAGGTCGCCTTGCTCCAGATGCGGATCGCCGCTCGCGATATACGGTGGATTGCTCACGATCGCCTCGAAACGCAGCGCCGCATCGAGCGGGTCGTACCAGCTGCCCGCCACGAACGCGAGCGGGCCGCCGGGACGCTGGGCGTCGAGCAGCTTCGCGGCGTTGCGCGCCGCCACCTCGAGTGCGGCCGCCGAGCGATCGACGGCCCAGACGTGCGCATCGGGGCGTGCCGCGGCGAGCGCCACGGCAATCGCGCCGCTGCCGGTGCCGAGGTCGAGCACGCGCGGCTGTGCGATGCCTTCGAGCGCCGCGAGCGCCGTTTCTACCAGCAGCTCGGTGTCGGGGCGCGGAATCAGCACGTCGGGCGTCACGTCGAAGTCGAGGCCGTAGAACTCGCGCGCGCCCACGAGCTGCGCGATCGGCTCGCCACGCACGCGGCGCGCTTCGAGCGCGCGGTAGGCGTCCACGCGGGCCGCGTCGAGCGCCTGATCGCCGCGCGTGATGAGTTCGGTGCGGCGCCAGCCGAGCACGTGCATCAGCAGAATGCGCGCTTCGAGCGCGGGCAGCGGCGTGGCGCGCAGCAGCGCCTCGGCGGTGACGGCTTCGCTCATGGTTCTTGCGCGCTCAATCGGCGTCGCCGAGCGAGGCGAGCTGCTCGGCCTGATGTTCGGAGACGAGCGCGCCGATCAGTTCGCCGAGGTCGCCGTCCATGATCGCTTCGAGGCGATAGAGCGTGAGATTGATGCGGTGATCGGTGAGCCGCCCCTGCGGGAAGTTGTAGGTGCGAATGCGCTCCGAGCGGTCGCCCGAGCCCACGAGGCTCTTGCGCGTCGCCGCTTCCTTGGCGTGCTGCTCCTGGTACTGCTTGTCCTTGATGCGTGCGGCGAGCACCTTGAGCGCGCGGTCCTTGTTCTTGTGCTGCGAGCGGTCGTCCTGGCACTCCACGACGATGCCGGTCGGCAGGTGCGTCACGCGCACGGCCGAATCGGTCTTGTTGATGTGCTGGCCGCCCGCGCCCGAGGCACGGAAGGTATCGATGCGCAGGTCGGCGGGATTGATCTCCACTTCGCCGATTTCGTCGGCTTCCGGCATCACCGCGACCGTGCACGCCGACGTATGGATGCGGCCCTGCGTTTCGGTGGCGGGCACGCGCTGCACGCGATGGCCGCCCGACTCGAACTTGAGCTTCGAGTACGCCGCTTCGCCCGCAATGCGCACGATCACTTCCTTGTAGCCGCCCAGATCCGACTCGCTCGCCGACATCATCTCGATCTGCCAGCGGTTGCGCTCCGCGTAGCGCAGGTACATGCGCAGCAAGTCGCCCGCGAACAGCGCCGACTCGTCGCCGCCCGTGCCCGCGCGGATTTCGAGGAACACGTTGCGGTCGTCGTTGGGGTCCTTCGGCAGCAGCATCATCTGCAATTCGTGCTGGAGCTGCGCCATGCGCTCGCGCGCGGCCTTCACCTCTTCCTCGGCGAAGTCGCGCATCGAGGCGTCGGAGAGCAGGTCCTTCGCCGCGGCCTCGTCGTCTTTGGCCTGACGCCACTGTCCGTAGTGCTCGACCACGGGCCCCAGCTCCGCATGCTCGCGCGTGAGCTTGCGGTATTGGTCGCGGTTCGAGGTCACGTCGGGACGGCTCAACAGGTCGTTCAGCTCGGCCAGGCGCGTAGTCAGCTGGTCGAGCTTCAATTGCATGCTCGTTTTCATCGGGCGGTGCGGAGCGGGCTCCGGATAGGACTGCGAGAGAGAAGAGGCGGGCGGGCGGCCCGGTCGTGCAGGGCACGCATGGCGCGCGCCCGACCGCGAACGTCGCTAACGGTCCGAGCTACCGGACGAGTTGGACGAATCAGAAGAGCCGGCGGAACGCGGCGAGGTGGTGACGTCCGTTGCGGGCTGTGCGGCGTCGTCTGTCCTGGCCGGCTGGCCATGGCGGTAAAAGCCGCCCATCAGTTCGATGAGCGAATCGCGCTGATCGCCGCTCGACGTGTTGAGCGCCTGCGTCGGGCCGTGGATCAGCTTGTTGGTGAGCGACTGCGAGAGCGCTTCGAGCACGGCCGACGGGTCGTCGCCGCGCGCGAGCATCTTGCGGGCGCGTTCGAGCTCGGCGCGACGCAGCGCGTCGGCCTGGGTGTGCATGTGGCGGATGACCGGCACGATGCTGCGCGAGTCGAGCCACTGCATGAAGTTCGCCACGCGCGACTCGATGATCGTCTCGGCCTGCGCGACGGCGGCCTGGCGCGAGGCATTGCCTTCGCGCACGATCGTGCCGAGATCGTCGACGGTATAGAGGAACACGTCTTCGAGCTGGGCGACTTCGGGCTCGATGTCGCGGGGCACGGCGAGGTCGACCATGAAAATGGGGCGGTGACGGCGCGCCTTCACCGCGCGCTCCACCGCGCCGAGACCGATGATGGGCAGCGTGGACGCCGTGCAAGAGACGATGATGTCGAACTCGTGCATGCGCGCGGGCAGGTCGGAGAGCGCAATGGAGCGGCCGCCGAAGCGTTCCGCAACGTAGCGCCCGCGTTCGGCGGTGCGGTTGGCGACCACGAGTTCGCGCGGCTGCTGCGCGGCGAAGTGCGCGGCGCACAGTTCGATCATCTCGCCCGCGCCGATGAACAGCACGCGCTGGTTGGCGATCTTGTCGAAGATGCGCTGCGCGAGGCGCACGGCGGCGGCGGCCATCGACACCGACTGCGCGCCGATTTCGGTCGTGCTGCGCACTTCCTTCGCCACGGCGAAGGTGCGCTGGAACAACTGGTTCAAATAGGTGCCGAGTGCGCCGGCCTCGGTCGCGGTGCGCACCGCCGTCTTCATCTGGCCGACGATCTGCGTCTCGCCCAGCACCATCGAATCGAGCCCCGAAGCCACCCGGAACGCATGACGCACCGCTTCGGACTGCGGCAGCGTATAGACGTGCGGCGCAAGTTCCTCTTCGCGGATGCCGTGATAGTGCGAGAGCCAGCTCACGGCGGCGTCGCGCGAGCTTTGCGCGTCGGTCGCGCAGTAGAGCTCGGTGCGGTTGCAGGTGGAGAGAATGGCGGCTTCCGGCGCGCTCAGCGAACGCTTGGCGGACCACGCTTCCTTGAACAGGGCGAGCGCGGGCTTGATCTGTTCGAGCGGAAACGCCACGCGTTCGCGCAAGGCGACGGGCGCGGTGTGGTGATTGATTCCGATCGTTAGAAGCTGCATACCATGGGGGCGAGATTTAGGCGGATATTATAACTTTTCCTCGCTTCCGACATTCGCGCCGACAGAGTCCGACACTCCGGCAGGTGATATGGGGAGCCGTTCGAGCTGGTAGCCATAGCCATACAAAGTGGTCAAACGCCAGCCGTGCTCGGGCCCGAGCTGCAATTTGCTGCGCAGCCGGGAGGCGTGCGTGTCGAGCGTGCGCGACCGAACGTCGCGGTTCAGATTCCACACGGTTTCGAGAATGCGCGCCCGTGAAACGGGGCGCGATGCATTGGTGAAGAGCAGCAGCGCGAAACGATATTCCTTGGGCGTGAGCGTGACGGTTTGACCCCGAAACGACACTTCGTAGCGGCCGGAGTCGAAGAGGTAGTCGCCGAAGCCATGACGGGCGCGGTTGCGCGGCCGGCGCACGCCGGCGCGGCGCAGGAGCGCGTCGATGCGCGCGAGCATTTCGGGGCCGCGCACGGGCTTGGCGATGCAGTCGTCCGCGCCGGCCTGCAGGCTCGCCACGATTTCGCTTTCATGGGGCGCGAGCATCAGCGCGATCGCGGGCAGACCCGGCAGCAGCTTGCGCGCCTGGGGGATGAGGTCGTCGGCGCCGGCGTCGCCGCACCACCACGCCGTGATCAGCAGGTCGAAGGTTTCCTCTTCGAGGGTTTCGAAGAGTTGTGCGCCAAGCGGGAAGTGGTGGCACGCGTGCCCGCCCGCTAGGAGCAGGCGGACGAGGGTTTCGGCCTGACGGGTGTCCGGTTCGACAAGGGCGATTCGCATACGAGAGAGTGCGGCTGGGGCGGCCCGGACGCGCTTGCCTTGCGCAATCCCGCCCCCTACACTCAACCGCTACGCGGGAAGCGCCGAGCCGACCGTTTTCCAGTTTTAATAGAGACTAATCAGGCTACAAATGCTAGCTCTCGTGCTTCGGCGGTCCTATCGGACTTATCCGAAAACCTATAGGACAAGTCCTTAATGGGCTGGCCCGGTATCGTCATTCTTGGTCTGGCGGTGGGCTGTGCGGGGTGGTGGCTCCATCCCCTGCGCCGCGCCGCACGTCACGGGCTCGCGCTGGCGGCCGTGGCCGGCGTGCTCGGCGCGGCCCTCGCCAACGCGGCGGGCAGTGCGACCGGCCTTTTCTACGATGGCGAGTTGCTCCAGTGGCCGCTTTGCACGGCGCTCGCGCTCATTTTCGTGGGCGTGTGCGTGGCGCTGCGCGCGCGGCACAGCTAGTTCACGTACAGCCGGTCCTCCCAGACGCAGCCTTTGGCCGAACCCCGATCTTCCGCATCGAATTCTTCGCAGGTGAAAACATGAACGCCCGACTCCCCGAAACTTCCTCGATTCCCGAACGCATTGCCGCCCTGCGCGCCACGATGACGCGCGCCGGCGTGGATGCCGCCCTCGTGCCCTCCGCCGATCCCCATCTGTCCGAATACCTGCCGCGCCGCTGGCAGGGGCGCGAGTGGCTTTCGGGCTTCACCGGCTCGGTGGGCACGCTCGTGGTGACGAAGGACTTCGCGGGCGTGTGGGTGGACAGCCGCTACTGGGTGCAGGCCGAGCAGCAACTGGCCGGCACCGGCATCCAGCTCATGAAGATGATGGGCGGCCAGCAGAGCGCGCCGCACATCGACTGGCTCGCGCAGAACGTGAGTGCGGGCGGCGCGGTGGCCGTGGATGGCGCGGTGCTCGGCGTCGCCTCGGCGCGCGCGCTGGCCGAGGCGCTCAAGGCGCGCGATGTCGCGCTGCGCACGGACCTCGATCTGCTCGACGATGTCTGGCAAGGCCGCCCGTCGCTGCCGCTCGAGCCCGTGTACGAGCACGTCGCGCCGCACGCCGACACGAGCCGCGCCGGCAAGCTCGACCAGGTGCGCCGCGCGATCCAGGAGAAGGGCGCGCAGTGGCATTTCATCTCCACGCTCGACGACCTCGCGTGGCTCTTCAACCTGCGCGGCGCGGACGTGAACTACAACCCGGTGTTCGTCGCGCACGCGTTGATCGGGCCGGACGACGCGACGCTCTTCGTCGCCGGCGGCAAGGTGAGCGAGGCGCTCGTGCAGTCGCTCGCGAAGGACCAGGTGCGCGTCGCGCCGTATGCCGAGGCCGCCGCCGCGCTCGCGGCACTGCCCGCGAAGGCCGCGCTGCTCGTCGATCCGCGTCGCGTGACCTATGGCTTGCTGCAGGCGGTGTCGTCGGCGGTGAAGCTCGTGGAGTCGGTCAATCCGAGCACGTACTTCAAGTCGCGCAAGACCGCCGCCGAAGCCGATCACGTGCGCGCGACCATGGAGCAGGACGGGGCGGCGCTCGCCGAGTTTTTCGCGTGGTTCGAGGCGGCGCTTGGCCGCGAGACCATCACCGAGTTGACCATCGACGAAAAGCTTTCGGCCGCGCGTGCGCGCCGTGCGGGCTTCAAGTCGCTCTCGTTCGCGACCATCGCGGGCTTCAACGCGAACGGCGCGATGCCGCACTACCGCGCCACGCCGGAGTCGCACAGCGTGATCGAAGGCGATGGCCTGCTGCTGATCGACTCGGGCGGCCAGTACCTCGACGGCACCACCGACATCACGCGCGTCGTGCCCGTGGGCACGCCGGGTGCGGAGCAAAAGCGCGATTTCACGCTCGTGCTCAAGGGCATGATGGCGCTCTCGCGCGCGAAGTTCCCGCGCGGCATCCGCTCGCCGATGCTCGACGCCATTGCGCGCGCGCCGATCTGGGAAGCGGGCGCGGACTACGGCCACGGCACGGGCCACGGCGTGGGCTACTTCCTGAATGTGCACGAAGGTCCGCAGGTCATTTCGCACTACGCGCCGGCCGAGCCCTGGACCGCGATGGAAGAAGGCATGATCACCTCGGTCGAGCCGGGCATCTACCGGCCGGGCAAGTGGGGCGTGCGTATCGAGAATCTCGTGCTCAACCAGCGCGCCGAATCCACCGAATTCGGCGAGTTCCTCAGCTTCGAGACGCTCACGCTTTGCCCGATCGACACGCGCTGCATCGATCTCTCGCTCCTGCGTGCCGACGAGCGCGAGTGGCTCAATGCGTACCACCAGACGGTGCGTGTGCGCGTGGCGCCGCACGTGAGCGGCGATGCGCTCGCGTGGCTCGAAAAGCGCACGCAGCCGATCTGATTTCCCCGTCATCCCGATAGCGATCCGATAACGATCAAGCGGAGCGAGAAACGCATGGCGATCAAGGCAGTGGTGTTCGATTTCGGCGGGGTGCTCGTGGACTGGAGTCCCGAGTATCTCTATCGCAAGCTGATTCCCAACGACGACGAGCGCCGCTGGTTTCTCACGCACGTCTGCAAGATGGACTGGGTGGTCCGCCAGGACGGCGGCGAGCCCATTGCCGTGGGCACGGAGGAACTGGTCGCCGCGTTTCCCGAGCATGAAGCGCTTATTCGCGCGTTCTACGAGCGCTGGCACGAGATGATCGGCGGCTTGCTCGCCGGGGGCGTCGCGACGTTCGAGCGTCTGGAGGCGGCGGGCATGCCGATCTTCGGTCTCACGAACTGGTCGGCCGAGACGTTTCCGTGGGCGTGGGAGCGCTTCGGCATCCTGCGGCGCTGCCGCGATATCGTCGTATCGGGCCACGTGAAGCTCGTGAAGCCCGATCCGGCGATCTTCCACGAGATGTTCCGCCGCATCGAGGCACAGTTGCCGGGCGTGAAGCCCGAGGAACTCGTTTTCATCGACGACAACGCGCACAACGCCGCAGCGGCCACGGCGCTCGGCTGGCATGGCGTGCACCACACGAGCAACGCCACCACCGACGCGAAGCTGCGCGAACTCGGCCTGCCGGTCTAACCAGGCTCAACCAGGCAGGCTGAAGCCGGTGCCCCGCGCGCTATTTCGAAGCGGGCGCCGGCGCCACCGGCTGCAGCAGACTGCGCAGCGCGTCGGCGATACCCTTCGCGGTTTGCCCGGCGCCCTTCGCCACCCCTTCCGCGCTCACCCCGAGCGCCTGCGCGAATCCTGCGCGCAACTCCGTCATGAGGTTTTCGTTGAGCTTGAACTTCGGGTCGCGCAGGTTGCCGTCGAGCACGAAATGCAGTGTGATCTCACCCTTGTGCGCCTTCAATGCGGCCACGGCGGCGCGCGTCGGGATTGACAGGAAGGTGTCCACCGCATCGCCGCTTTCCGAGAGTTGCAGATTGTGCAGCGTGACCCTGCCCGGCGCGTGCAGGTGATAGCCGCGCACCGTCGAGGTGAGATCGAGGTCGAGCGTGCCGCCCGTCACGTTGGCCTTCGCGCCGGCCTTTCTGAGCAGATAGGGATCGATCGTGCGCACATCCACGCCGCGCAGCGTCGTGTGGAGTTGCGAGTCCTTGCTCGCGATCTGGATCCAGCCGTCGAACGTGACGCGTCCGGTGTACTCCGGACCGACGACGTTGCCCACGACCGACACGCGCGTCGGCTCGGTCAGCGCCGGCAACTGGATATTGTCGACGCGCGCCTGCGCGCGGTTCACCGTGACGTGCCACGGCGGATTGCTCACCGACCGGTCGTAGAAGTCGAATGTGCCGTTCTCGAAGGCGATATGGTCGATGACCTTTTGCTGCGGCAGACCGCTTCCTCCCTGCGCACCGCCCGAGGGTGTGGCGCTTTGCGCCATCTCTTCGCGCAGATTCGGCAGGAGCAGGATCGAGCCGCTTTCCCGGCGCAGCACCGTCATCGTGAAATCGCTCACGGTGACGTCGCGAATATGCACGCGGTGCGAGATCAGCGCGCGCAGGTCAGGCGTGATCGTGATGCGCGCGGCGCGCAGCGTGTCGGCGGCGGGCCAGTTGGGCGGCGGCTTCAGGCGCACGTCGGTGAGTTCGACCGATGAGAGATTGAACGCCACGTGCACGCTCGCGGCCGTGCCGACCGGCGCGAGCGCGCTCTCTACGTACGCCTTCGCCTCGCGCTGCAGCGCGTAGAGCGCGCCCAGCGCCGCGAGCACGAGCAGCGCGACGACGATCGCCACGATGAGGACAACACGGTTGCGCAGCGGCGTCGCCATACGGAATTCCTCGCGGGAGCTGGGCTTGATCAAGCCCCAAATGAGCCTAAGCGTAGCGGCTTTCGAGCAACCGCCATGCCGCGCGTGCTTGCGGAACCTGTCAGAAACGACAACGGCGGCCCGCGGGCCGCCGTTGTTTGCTGTCGATCCCGCCCGCTCAGCGGCTGATCGGCTTGTAGCGCAGACGCTTCGGACGTGCGGCTTCTTCGCCGAGACGCTTGATCTTGTCGGCCTCGTACTCCTGGTAGTTGCCGTCGAAGAACGTGACCTGCGAGTCGCCTTCGAACGCGAGGATGTGCGTGGCGATACGGTCGAGGAACCAGCGATCGTGCGAAATCACCATCACCGAGCCCGCGAATTCGAGCAGGGCGTCTTCGAGCGCGCGCAGCGTTTCGACGTCCAGATCGTTCGACGGTTCGTCGAGCAGCAGGACGTTGCCGCCCGAGATCAGCGTCTTGGCCAGATGCAGACGGCCACGCTCACCACCCGAGAGATTGCCGACGATCTTCTGCTGATCGCCGCCCTTGAAGTTGAAGCGGCCGATGTACGCGCGCGAAGGCGTTTCGTACTTGCCCACGGTCAGCACGTCCGCGCCGCCCGAGATTTCCTCGAACACGGTCTTGTTGGCGGCCAGCGCGTCGCGGCTTTGGTCGACGTAGGCGAGCTTGACGGTCGGACCCTGGACGATTTCGCCCGAATCCGGCTGCTCCTTGCCCGTGAGCATGCGGAAGAGGGTCGACTTGCCGGCGCCGTTCGGCCCGATGATGCCTACGATCGCGCCCGCGGGAATCTTGAAGCTCAGGTTGTCGATGAGCAGACGGTCGCCATAAGACTTGCTGACGTTCTTGAACTCGATGACTTCGTTGCCCAGACGCTCGCCCGCCGGAATGAAGATTTCCTGCGTTTCGTTGCGCTTCTGGTAATCCGAGCTCGACAGTTCCTCGAAGCGCGCGATACGCGCCTTCGACTTCGCCTGGCGGCCCTTCGGGTTCTGGCGCACCCACTCCAGCTCCTTCTTGATCGCCTTCTGGCGCGCCGATTCCGACGCTTCTTCCTGCTTCAGGCGCTCTTCCTTCTGGTCGAGCCAGCTGGAGTAGTTGCCTTTCCAGGGAATGCCGTGGCCGCGGTCGAGTTCGAGAATCCACTCGGCGGCGTTGTCGAGGAAGTAGCGGTCGTGGGTCACGGCGACCACGGTGCCCGGGAAGCGCGTGAGGAACTGCTCGAGCCACTCGACCGATTCGGCGTCCAGGTGGTTGGTCGGCTCGTCGAGCAGCAGCATGTCGGGTTTTTCGAGCAGCAGCTTGCACAGCGCGACGCGGCGCTTTTCACCGCCCGAGAGGTTGCCGATCCTGGCGTCCCAGGCCGGCAGGCGCAGTGCGTCGGCGGCGATTTCGATCTGCTGTTCCGCGCTGCCGTCGGTCGTCGCGAGGATCGCTTCGTACTTCGCCTGCTCGGCGGCCAGCGCGTCGAAGTCGGCGTCCGGTTCGGCGTAGGCGGCATAGATCTCGTCGAGCTTCTTCTGCGCGTTGAACACGTCGCCCAGACCTTCCTCGACCGCTTCGCGCACGGTCTTTTCCGGATCGAGCTGCGGCTCCTGCGGCAGGTAGCCGATGTTCAGGTTCGGCATCGGCGTGGCTTCGCCTTCGATGTCCTTGTCGACGCCGGCCATGATCTTGATGAGCGTGGACTTGCCCGAGCCGTTCAGGCCGAGCAGGCCGATCTTGGCGCCGGGGAAGAACGACAGCGAGATGTCCTTCAGGATCTGGCGCTTGGGCGGCACGATCTTGCCGACCCGGTTCATGGTAAAGACGTATTGGGCCATGAGAGTGTCTTTTGAAAACGGGAAGAAAAAGGTGTCGCTTAAACGTTGAACAGGAAGTTCATCACGTCGCCGTCGTGCACGACATATTCCTTGCCTTCGGCGCGCATCTTGCCGGCTTCCTTCGCGCCGGATTCGCCCTTGTACTGGATGTAGTCGTCGAACGCGATGGTCTGCGCGCGGATGAAGCCGCGCTCGAAGTCGGTGTGGATCACGCCGGCGGCTTGCGGGGCCGTATCGCCGACATGAATCGTCCACGCACGCACTTCCTTCACGCCCGCCGTGAAGTAGGTCTGCAGGCCGAGCAGCTTGAAGCCCGCGCGGATCACGCGGTCGAGGCCCGGCTCGTCCATGCCCATGTCGGCGAGGAAGGCGATCTTGTCTTCGTCTTCGAGGTCGGCGATTTCCGCTTCGATCGCGGCGCACACGGCCACGACCGGCGAATTCTCGCCTTCAGCGTACTTGCGCACGGCGTCCAGATGCGGGTTGTTCTCGAAGCCGTCTTCCTTCACGTTCGCGACGTACATGGTCTTCTTCGCGGTGATGAGGCAGAACGGCTTGATCAGCGCCTGCTCGTCCTCGCTCAGCGCGAGCCCGCGCACGGGCCTGGCCTGATCGAGTTGCGCGCGCACCTTTTCCAGCACGGCCACGAGCTTCGCGGCTTCCTTGTCGTTGCCCGATTTCGCGGCCTTCGAGTAGCGCGTGAGCGCCTTCTCGACGGTGGCGAGGTCGGCGAGCGCCAGTTCGGTGTTGATGACTTCGATGTCGGCGAGCGGGTCGATCCTGCCTGCCACGTGGATCACGTTTTCATCTTCGAAGCAGCGCACGACGTGCGTGATCGCATCGGTTTCGCGGATGTTCGCGAGGAACTGGTTGCCGAGGCCTTCGCCCTTGCTCGCGCCCGCGACCAGACCCGCGATGTCGACGAATTCGACCACGGCCGGCACGACGCGCTCGGGCTTGACGATTTCGGCGAGCGCCTTCAGGCGCTGATCCGGCACTTCTACCACGCCGACGTTGGGCTCGATCGTGCAGAACGGATAGTTTTCGGCCGCGATGCCCGCCTTGGTCAGCGCGTTGAAGAGGGTGGACTTGCCGACGTTAGGCAAGCCGACGATGCCGCATTGGAGGCTCATGTAAATCTCTGCATGTCAGGGTGGTGACGTGCGGCTCGCCGCGCGCGAAGCGCCCGGGGCCGGGCGTCTCGCGAAAGCGGGAGCGGCGGGCGGGGCGGCGCAGGTGGCACGTCGGGGGACGTGACGGGGAGTCACGAAAACCGTAATTGTAACCTCGTCCGCGTGAGGGTTAGCCGCGGTTGTCGCCGCGCCGCCGGGCCGTCTTCCTGCAACGCCTTGCTGCGCCGCAACATCGCGCCCGTCCGGCCCGGCCACACAGGCGCCCGCGGCTATAATGCGCGCATGACTGCAAGCAACCAGACCTTTGATGTCGCCGTGATCGGCGGCGGGCTCGTCGGCAAGTCGGCGGCGCTCGCGCTGAGCCAGAGCGGCCTGCGCGTGGCGCTGCTCGCGCAGCCGTGCGCGCCGCTGCCCGCGGGCGCCGTGTTCGACGCGCGCGTGTACGCCTTTTCGCGCAGCTCGCAGGCGCTGTTCGAGCGGCTGCGGGTCTGGCAGGCCGCCGACGCCGCGCGCCTCACGCCCGTCTACGACATGCGCGTGTTCGGCGACGCCGCGGCGGAGCTGCACTTCTCGGCTTATCAGGCGTCGGTTGCGCAGCTGGCCTGGATTGCCGAGTCGTCGGTCGGCCCCCCGCCGCGCTGCATTTCCAGCCCAATCTCGCGTGGATCGACACGCGTGCGCAGACGCTCGACGTGAAACCCGACGCGGCCGTGATCGGCCTCGCCAACGGCCGCACGATCGAAGCCGACCTCGCGATCGGCGCGGACGGCGCGCATTCGTGGGTGCGCGCGCAGATCGGCTCGAAGGTCGAGCGGCGCGATTACCGGCAAACCGGCGTGGTCGCCAACTTCCGGGCGGAAAAGCCGCACGGCGAAACGGCGTACCAGTGGTTCCGCGAGGGCGAGATCGTCGCCTTGCTGCCGCTGCCCGATCGGCACGTGTCGCTCGTCTGGTCGGCGCAGAGCGAACATGCCGACGAACTGCTCAGGCTCGAACCGGCGCAGCTTGCCGCCGAAGTCGAGCGCGTCTCGCAAAGCCAGCTGGGCGCGCTCGAATGCGTCACGCCTGCGCGCGGCTTTCCGCTGTCGCTGCAAACCGTCGACCGGCTCGTGGCGCCGCGCGTCGCGCTGGTCGGCGACGCCGCGCATCTGATTCACCCGCTGGCGGGCCAGGGCGTGAATCTCGGCTTGCGCGACGTGGCCGCGCTCGTCGACGTGGTCACGAAGAAAGAGGCGTTTCGCGATCTCGGCGACATCGTGCTGCTGCGCCGCTACGAACGCGGCCGCCGTGAGGACATCCAGAAGCTCGTTGTCGCCACCGACGGTCTGCAGCGGCTCTTCGCGTTGCCCGGCACGCTCGCGCGCGCGGTACGCAATACGGGCATGGCGTTCGTGGGCGCGCAGCCGCTGCTCAAGCGCTGGCTCGTGGCCTCGGCGCTCGGCTAATATCAACGGGCTCGCCTGCGCAAGCAGGCATTTCGGTTGCTTGAGGCCAGTGCGGCTTAGAATGGGCGTATTGGCCGCGCCCGCGGCGCTTACCGCTCCGGCCATTCAACGGAACTCTGCGCGCGTCGCCCCTGCGCGGCGCGCCTGAATCAGGAATGCATCCCATGCAAACGCGTATTCGATTTGCCGCGCTCGTGATCGCGGTAGCCACCTCGGCGCTCGGCTGTTCGGCCCAGGCCGACCAGACTACCGACAAGATCAAGTCGGCGCTGCAGACGCGGCTCGGCATCGACGCCAGCGACATCAAGGGCATCACCAAGGCGCCCATGGCGGGCCTTTACGAGATCAATCTCGGCACGCAGATCGTCTACAGCGACGCCAGCGGCGACTACGTGCTCAACGGCGAACTCATCGACACCAAGGCGCACCGCAATCTCACCGAGGCGCGCCTGAACGAAATCAACAAGGTCGATTTCTCGAAGCTGCCGCTCGAGAACGCGGTCAAGGTCGTGAAGGGCGACGGCAAGCGCAAGATGGCCGTGTTTTCCGACCCGAACTGCCCGTATTGCCATCAGCTCGAAAGCACGCTCAGGTCCATCGACAACGTCACGGTCTACACCTTCCTGTATCCGGTGCTCTCGCCGGACTCGACGGCGAAGGCCAGGCAGATCTGGTGCTCGGCCGACCGCGGCAAGGCGTGGGAATCGTGGATGGTCGACCGCAAGGCGCCTACGGCAGCCGGCACGTGCGACACAGCCGCCATCGACAGCAATCTCGCGCTCGGCCAGAAGATGAACGTGACCGGCACGCCCACCGTGATCCTCGCCGATGGTACGCGGCTGCCCGGTGCCGTGAGCGGCGACCGGCTCGAAAAGGCGCTGAGCGCCGCCCACTGAAGCAACGCCCGAACCCGCCGGCCGCTTTCGCGGCCGGTGCTTTTTTTGCCCGGAGCTTTTTGTCCGTTTTTGTCTGCCGGGCATACTGAATTTGCGCTGCAGCGTCTGCTGACCGAATCTCTCACCGATCCCGCCGATGAAGCCGATCCGATACACCATCGTCCCGAAGAATCCCGCCGCGCATCTGTTCGAGGTGACGCTCACCGTGGAAGACCCCGCGCCGGACGGTCAATGCTTCATGCTGCCCGTGTGGATTCCAGGCAGTTACATGGTGCGCGAGTTCGCGCGCAACATCGTCACGCTGCGCGCCTTCAACGACGCGGGCCGCAAGGTGCGCGTGACGAAGACCGACAAGCATTCGTGGCAGGCCGCGCCCGTGAAGGGCGCGCTCACGCTGCGCTACGAGGTCTACGCGTGGGACCTGTCCGTGCGCGCGGCGCATCTCGACGACACGGTGGGCTTCTTCAACGGCACGAGCGTGTTTCTCGCGGCGCTCGGCCATGAGGAGGCGCAGCACGCGGTCGATATTCAGCGTCCGGACGGGCACGCCTATCGCCACTGGCGCGTGGCCACGGCGCTCACGGAAGCGCGCGGCACCAAGCGTTACGGCTTCGGCGAGTACACGGCCACGAACTACGACGAGCTGATCGATCATCCGGTCACGCTCGGCGAGTTCACGCTCGCGAGCTTCAAGGCGCACGGCGTGCCGCACGACATCGTGATCGCGGGCCGCGTGGTCGCGCTCGACACCGAGCGTATCGCCGCTGACCTGAAGAAGATCTGCGAGGCGCAGATCGCGCTGTTCGAGCCGCGCACGAAGCGCGCCCCGATGGAGCGCTACGTGTTCATGACGCAAGCCGTGAGCGACGGTTACGGCGGCCTCGAGCATCGCGCATCGACGGCGCTGATCTGCAATCGCACCGACCTGCCGGTGAAGGGCAAGCCGGAGACGTCGGACGGCTATCGCACCTATCTCGGCTTGTGCAGCCACGAATACTTCCACACGTGGAACGTGAAGCGCATCAAGCCCGCGGCGTTCGTGCCGTACGACCTCACGCGCGAGGACTATACGTCGCTGCTGTGGCTGTTCGAGGGCTTCACGTCGTACTACGACGACCTCATGCTCGTGCGCAGCGGGCTCATTTCCGCAGACGAATACTTCGGCCTGCTCGGCAAGACGATCGCCGGCGTGCTGCGCGGGGCGGGGCGGCTGAAGCAGAGCGTCGCGGAAAGCTCGTTCGACGCGTGGGTGAAGTACTACCGCCAGGACGAGAACGCGTCGAACGCGATCGTGAGCTACTACACCAAAGGCTCGCTCGTGGCGCTGTCGTTCGATCTCTCGATTCGCGCGCAGACGAACGGCCGCAAATCGCTCGACGACGTCATGCGCCTGTTGTGGCAGCGCCATGGGCGAGATTTCTATCGCGGGAAGCCGGTGGGCGTCGGTGAGGACGATGTCGAGGCGCTGATTGCCGAGGCGACGGGCGTGGAGTTGGGCGCGCTCTTCAGCGACGCCGTGCGCGGCACGCGCGACCTGCCGCTCGCGGCGCTGTTCGAGCCGTTCGGCCTGACGCTCGAAGGGGAGCCCGAGCGCGGCGCGAAGCCGTCGCTTGGCGCGCGGCTGCGCGGCGGCGCCGAGGCGACGCTTGCCGTGGTCTACGAAGGCGGTGCGGCCCAGAAGGCGGGGCTCTCGGCCGGCGACGCGCTCGTTGCGCTCGACGGCTTGCGCGTGACGGGCTCGAATCTCGATGCGCTGCTCTCGCGCTACCAGCCGGGCACGAAGGTCGACATCCACGCGTTCCGCCGCGATGAGCTTCGTGTCGCGCGTCTGACCCTCGATGCGCCCGAAGTCGCGCGCTACAAGCTCGCCGCCTCCGACAAGCGTACGCCCGCGCGCGCATTGCGCGAGCGCTGGCTGGCGGCATAAGCCGCCGGGCGGCGCGCGGGGGCACGGGGCACCATAAGCGGCGTGGGGTAACGGATCCCACGCCGTTTTTTCATGCCGGGGATTGTTCTATCGCTGCAACAATCCGTCGTCGGCGGACTACTTTTTCGGGGCGCGGTAAAAAAACACAATGCCTTCACTCGCGCAACGTTGCGCAACTGAGACCCGAAGGAGCCACCATGACCACGATCCTGCAAATCAATTCCGCCGCCCGTTCGCAAGGCGCCCAGTCGACGCTGCTCGTCAACGAATTGACGGCCAGGCTGCAACAATCGAATCCGGGCGCGCAAGTCGTCACGCGTAACCTGCAAGCCGATCCGCTGCCGCACCTCGACGACGCCGTGCTCGGCGCGTTCTTCACGCCGGCCGAGCAGCGCACGCCGGAGCAGCAGGCCATCGCCGCACGCAGTGAAGCGCTGATCGCGGAACTGCAGGCAGCGGACATCATCGTGATCGGTGCGCCGATGTACAACTTCGGCGTCTCGTCGCAGCTCAAGACGTACTTCGACTGGATCGCGCGCGCCGGCATCACGTTCCGCTACACCGCGAACGGTCCTGAAGGCCTCGTGAACGGCAAGAAGGTGCATGTCGTTTCGGCACGCGGCGGCAAGTATCAAGGCACCGCGCACGACAGCCAGACGCCGTACCTGAAGTCGTTCCTCGGCTTCCTCGGCATGACCGACGTGAACTTCATCTTCGCCGAAGGCCTGAACATGGGCCCGGACGCGGCAAGCGCCGCGCTCGCAGGCGCGCGTGAGGCGATCGCTGCAGCGTAAAGCGCAGCACGATCGACGGCGGTAAAAACAAAAACGCCACGAGAGCAATCTCGTGGCGTTTTTTCATTGCTCGTCGCGTCGCGAGGCTCAAGCGGCTCAGGCGAGCACGAGGCCTTCCTCCGGCAAACGCCAGTCGATCGGCTGGCGGCCGTGCGCCTGCAGATAGTCGTTGGCCTGCGCGAAATGCCCGCAGCCGAGAAAGCCGCGATGCGCGGAAAGCGGCGACGGATGCGGCGCTTCGAGCACGCAATGCGCACCCGGGAGCAGCGCGCGCTTGTTCTGCGCGTGCGCGCCCCACAGCATGAACACGAGGTGCTCGTGGCGCGCGGCGAGTTGCTCGATCAACGTGTCGGTGCAGCGCTCCCAGCCGCGCTTCGCGTGGCTCGCGGCGCTCGCGCGCTCGACGGTCAGCACCGTGTTCAGCAGCAGCACGCCCTGGCGCGCCCAGGCGTCGAGACAGCCGTGCGTCGGCGCCTGAATGCCGAGGCTCGCCGCGATCTCCTTGAAGATGTTGCGCAGTGAAGGCGGCGGGCGCACCGAGGGCGGCACCGAGAACGCCAGGCCATGCGCCTGCGGCGTGCCGCGATCTTCACCGTGGTACGGGTCCTGGCCGAGGATCACGACCTTCACGTCGTCGGGCGAGGTCAAGCGCAGCGCGCGGAATACGTCGGCGGGATAGACGGTCTTGCCGGCCGCCCGCTCGTCGTCGACGAAGCGGCACAGCGGCGCGTAGGCGTCGCTCGCGATGAACGGCGCGAGCAGCTCGCGCCAGGCGGCGGGCAGCGCGTCGAACTGGTCTTCGAGGCGCGTGGTGTCGATGGCGGCCTGCGGCAAGGCGGGTTCGTGGGGCATGGTGGGGGCGGGCATAACGGCGTGCGTGCGCTCGGGCGGCGGGAATTCGTCGGCGTCGAACAGCGAGAAGATCGTGATCTGGCGCGGGTCGATTTCGGGCAGCGGCGGCTCGTCGAGCGTGCCTTGCGCCGTGTCGGACAGAAAGTCGTCGAACAGCGAGGCTTGCACCGGCATCGCGACGCGCGGGCGTTTCGTGGAGGTCATGGGCGGCAAGTGTCGCAGCAATTGCGCGGCGATTCAATCCGGCGCGAGCGCGACAGGGCGGCCTTTTGCAGCATCGGTGCTGATGTTGCAACTAACAGCGTCTTTTTTCGCGCTTTCCTCGAGCGAGTGGGTGCGTTCGCGCGGCGCGCCGAAGCCGCGCCGCGTCGTCCTCAGCCTTCGCGCAGCTTGTATCCGCGCTGGGCCTTGCTGATGTCGTCCGGCGCGAGGCCTGGCAGCGCCTGCGCGAGTTCCCCCGCGAGCGTGTGCAATGCCGCTTCGTCGCCCGACTTCAGTTCGAGTTCGAGTTCGCAGATCGGTGCGCGCCGCGTTTCGCCGTTCACATCCGCGATGACTTCGCCCTGATCGATCGCCGCTTCCACTTGCGCGCCATGGACTTCGAGCGTCCATAGCGTGCGCTGGAAGTCGGTGCGAAAGAGCGGGATCAGGTTCGCAGCGGCCTCCGAGAGCGCCGTCGAAACACCGGCTTCATCGCACTCGTGTAGCAGCCGGTCGATTTCGAGCGCTTCGCCCGCCACCGGCATTTCCCATTCGTGCCGCGCGTGCAGCCCGTTTTGCGCCACACCCACAGTCTTGAACGTCTGCAGCCAGCCTTCGGGCGCGCGGCGCAGGCGCAGTGCACTCTTTGCGCGCGCGAGCGCAAGCGCCGGCGTGTCGAAGTAGATGTTTTCGAGCCGGATGGCGCGACCCGGCTTGCCGGCGCGCGTCTCGAAGAGACGCCGCGCCGCGTCCACCTGGTCGCGCGGCAGCGCGAGCTTGATTTCGCGTTCGATACCCATGGCGCCGCGCGATCAGAAGAACATGCGGGCGAGTTCCGCGCCCGGTTGCTCGGCGCGCATGAACGCCTCGCCCACGAGGAACGTGTGCACGGAAAGCGCGCGCATCTTCTCGACATCGGCACGCGAGAGGATGCCCGACTCGGTCACGACGATGCGGTCTTCGGGCACGTCGTCGAGCATGCCGATGGTCGTGTCCAGCGTCGTTTCGAACGTGCGCAGATTGCGATTGTTGATGCCGATGAGCGGCGTCTTCAGCGTGAGCGCGTGCGTGAGTTCTGCGCGGTCGTGCACTTCGACGAGCACCGCGAGACCGAGCGAATGCGCGAGCGCTTCGAGATCGCGCATTTCACCTGGCTGGAGCGCGGCGGCGATCAGCAGGATCGCGTCGGCGCCCATCGCGCGGGCTTCGACGACCTGATACGGATCGACGATGAAGTCCTTGCGCAGCACCGGCAGGCTGCACGCCGCGCGCGCGGCTTCGAGGTACGCGGCGCTGCCTTGGAAGAACTGCGCGTCGGTCAGCACGGAGAGGCAGGCCGCGCCGCCCTCGGCGTACGAGCGCGCGATTTCGGCGGGCTGAAAGTTTTCGCGCAGCACGCCCTTCGACGGACTGGCCTTCTTTACTTCGGCGATCACGGCGGCCTGGCCGTTGTCGTGCTTCGCGCGCAAGGCGCCGACGAAATCGCGCAGGTCGCGCGTGCCCGCCTGCAGACGCAATTCTTCGAGCGGGGCGCTCTGCTCGGCGGCGCGCACTTCTTCGCGCTTGACCGCGATGATCTTTTCGAGGATGTCACTCATGATGTTCGGAGGCAAAAAACGGTGCTGGATCAGCGTTTGAACTGTTGCGTGAAGCGTACCAGTTCGTCGACTTTGGCGCGCGCGCGGCCGCTGGCGAGCGTCTCGCGCGCAAGCGCGATGCCTTCCGCGATCGAGTCCGCGACGTTCGCCGAATAGAGCGCCGTGCCCGCGTTCAGCGCGACGATTTCGCGCGCGGTGCCCGTCTCGTTCGAGAGCGCGCCGAGCAGCATCGTCTTCGACTCGTCGGCGTTTTCGACCTTGAGCGAACGGTTCGAGACCATCTGCATGCCGAAGTCTTCGGGGTGGATCTCGTACTCGCGAATCTGGCCGTCCTTCAGTTCGCCGACGAGCGTGGCCGCACCGAGCGAGACTTCGTCCATGCCGTCCTTGCCGTAGACGACGCACACGTGTTTTGCGCCAAGTCGCTCCATCACGCGCACCTGAATGCCGACGAGGTCCGGATGAAACACGCCCATCAGCTGATTGGGCGCGCCGGCCGGATTCGTGAGCGGCCCGAGGATGTTGAAGATCGTGCGCACGCCGAGTTCGCGGCGCACAGCGGCGATGTTCTTCATCGCGGGATGGTGGTTGGGCGCGAACATGAAGCCCATGCCCGTTTCGGCGATCGAGGCGGCCACCTGGTCCGGTTGCAAATCGATGTTCACGCCGAGCGCTTCGAGCACGTCCGCGCTGCCCGACTTGCTGGAGACGCCCCGGTTGCCGTGCTTCGCGACCTTCGCGCCGGCAGCCGCGACCACGAACATCGAAGCCGTGGAGATATTGAACGTGTGCGAGCCGTCGCCGCCGGTGCCGACGATGTCGATGAAGTTCGAGTTGTCCTTCACCTCGACGTGATTCGCGAACTCGCGCATCACCGTTGCGGCAGCGGTGATCTCGCCGATGGTTTCCTTCTTCACGCGCAGGCCGGTGATGATGGCGGCCGACAGCACGGGCGAAAGCTCGCCGCGCATGATGAGGCGCATGAGGTGGAGCATTTCGTCGTGAAAAATCTCGCGATGCTCGATCGTGCGCTGGAGCGCTTCCTGCGGGGTAATCATGATGGTCGCCTCCGGGTCAAGCGCTCTTGGTTTGCTTCAGGAAATTCTCGAAGAGGGCATGGCCGTGCTCCGAGAGGATCGATTCCGGATGGAACTGCACGCCTTCCACCGCAAGCTCGCGGTGACGCACGCCCATGATCTCGCCGTCGTCGGTCCAGGCCGACACTTCGAGGCAGTCGGGCAGCGACTCGCGCTCGATGGCGAGCGAGTGATAACGCGTGACGTTGAAGTGCTTCGGCAGGTCGGCGAACACGCCTTTGCAGTCGGTTTCGATCTGGCTCACCTTGCCGTGCATGATGGTCTTCGCGCGCACGACGCGCCCGCCGAACGCTTCGCCAATCGCCTGATGGCCGAGACACACACCGAGAATCGGCGTCTTGCCTGCGAATTCGCGCAGCACGTCGAGCGTGATGCCCGCGTGCTGCGGGTTGCTCGGCCCGGGCGAGAGGCAAATGCGCGCGGGGTTGAGCTTCGCGATTTCGTCGATGGTAATTTCGTCGTTGCGGTACGTGTGAACGTCTTCGCCGAGCTCGCCGAAGTACTGGACGATGTTGTAGGTAAACGAATCGTAGTTGTCGATCATGAGCAACATGGTCTTTTCTCCGCTCAGAAGTCGCTGTCGAGGCCGTCCTGCACCTGCTCGGCGGCGCGCAGCACGGCGCGCGCCTTGTTCTCGGTTTCCTGCCATTCGGACTCGGGCACCGAATCGGCAACCACGCCCGCGGCGGCCTGCACATACAGATTGCCGTTGTGGATGAGGCCGGTGCGGATCGCGATGGCCAGGTCCATCTCGCCGTTGAACGAGAGATAGCCGACCGCGCCGCCGTAGAGCCCGCGCTTCACCGGCTCCAGTTCGTCGATCAATTCCATCGCGCGAACCTTCGGCGCGCCCGAGAGCGTGCCGGCCGGGAACGTGGCGCGCAGGACGTCGAAATTGTTCATGCCGGGTTTGAGCTTGCCTTCCACCGAACTCACGATGTGCTGCACGTGCGAGTACTTCTCGATGATCATCTTGTCGGTGACGGCCACCGAACCGATCTCGGCGATACGGCCCACGTCGTTGCGCGCGAGGTCGATCAGCATGACGTGCTCGGCGATCTCCTTCGGGTCGTTGAGCAGTTCAGTCGCGAGTTCGGCGTCGCGCTCGGGCGTGTTGCCGCGCGGCCGCGTGCCCGCGAGCGGACGGATCGTCACGATGCGGTCCTCGCCGCGCTTTTCCTGGCGCACGAGAATTTCCGGCGACGCGCCCACCACGTGGAATTCGCCGAAGTTGTAGTAGTACATGTACGGCGACGGGTTGAGCGAGCGCAGCGCACGGTACAGCGACAGCGGATTGTCGCGATACGGCTTGGTGAGGCGCTGGCCCACTTGCACCTGCATCAGCTCGCCCGCGGCGATGTATTCCTTCGCCTTGCGCACGGCGGCGAGGTAATCGTCTTTCTTGAACTCGCGGAACGTTTCGGTGCGCACGCTCGCCGAAGTCACCGGCGGCTGCACCGTGGTGCGCAGGCGCTGCTTGAGTTCGCGCAAGCGGTGCTTCGCCTTCGTGTAGGCCTCGGGCGTTTGCGGATCGGCGTAGACGATGAGATAGAGCTTGCCCGCGAGATTGTCGATGACCGCGACTTCTTCGGTCAGCAGCAGCTGGATGTCGGGCAGGCCGAGGTCGTCGGTCGGGCAGGTATCGGCGAGCTTCTTCTCGATGTAGCGCACCGCGTCGTAGCCGAAGTAGCCCGCGAGACCGCCGCAGAAGCGCGGTAGACCCGGACGCTGCGCGACCTTGAAGCGCGCCTGGTACTTTGCGATGAATTCGAGCGGATCTTCGTTATGCGTCTCGATCACCTGGCCGTCGCGCACGACCTCCGAAATGCCGTTGCGCGTGCGGATCAGCGAGCGCGCCGGCAGGCCGATGAACGAGTAGCGCCCGAAGCGCTCGCCGCCCACCACGGACTCCAGCAGGAAAGAATTGGCGCCGCCGCGCTCGGGCTGCGCGAGCTTCAGATACAGCGAGAGCGGCGTTTCGAGATCGGCGAGCGCTTCGGCGATCAGCGGGATGCGGTTGTAGCCCTCGTTGGCGAGGGACTGAAATTCGAGTTCGGTCATGTTCCGATCCTGTTCGTGCTGCCGGTCGCGGCAGGTGCGGGCCCAGTGCGGCTCAAAACGGGGCGCGCGGTGAGCGCGAGGCGTTTGTTTTTGAGTGCTTGATGGCCGCTGGCGCTCGCTCGTGCGGCCCAGGATCGCGCTGATGAGGCGGCGCTTGCCGGGCCGGCGTGCGGTACATCGACGGAAGGTGAGGCGTAGCCGCTCGCGCCTTGCGCAACTCGCCGCGAACGGCGAAACGACACGCAAGGACCACGAAAGCCAACGGCCAGACCAGCCGACGGGTTACCGCAACAGTTTAGAGTCGAGACACGCGCGAGTGCGCAGCGAAGTAAAAAACGGTGCTGAAGAAAGACTTCAGCGAACCTCGGATGAGGTTAGCGCGACCAGCGACGCCAGGGCCAGGCTCCCCGGTCGATCGTGCTCAGACTCCGTTTTTTATTCAGAAACATGAGGATAGTTGACGTTCAGTTGAGAACTTAAGTCAGATCATTGTGTGCTGCGACCACCTTGGCGGCGTCGAGCAGCGAGGCAACTATACCATCCGATTCAATTTTTTGTACAGGTTGGCCGTGGTTGTAGCCGTAGGGCACCGTGAGGGTGGCCATGCCGGCCGCGCGGCCCGCGATCGCATCGTTCTCCGAATCGCCGATCGCCACCGCCGCCGCGGGCTTGACGCCCAGGCGCTCGCAGGCCGTGAGCATCGGCAGCGGGTCGGGCTTCTTCTTCGCGAGACTGTCGCCGCCGAGCACCACTTCGAAGTACTGCGCGAGGCCGTATTGCTGCAAAAGCTCGACGGCGAAGCGGTGCGGCTTGTTGGTCACGCACGCGAGCTTGACGCCCTGGTCGCGCAGCGCGGCGAGGCCCGCCTCGACGTCCGGGTACAGATGCGTGTGGCGGCCGTTGATCTTCGCGTACTCATCCTGGTAGAGCGCCAGCGCTTCGTCGAAGCGCGCCTCGACGTTGTCCGCGGCAAAGCGCGGTGCGAGCACGCTGAGGATCAGGTGCTCCGAGCCCTTGCCCACGTAGCCCATCACTTCCTCGCGCGTGGTTTCCTCGGCGTCGAGCTGCGCGAGCATGCCATTCAGGCCGGCGGCGAAGTCGTCGGCGGTGTCGACCATCGTGCCGTCGAGGTCGATCAGCGCCGCTTCGATGCGCGGCGCGGTGAACTGGATGGGGGCGTTCATTTTGCGTTCGCGGTGTTGGCGACGCTGGCGAGCTGCGCGCGCATCTCGTCGATCACGGTCTTGTAGTCGGGCTTGCCGAAGATCGCCGAACCCGCCACGAAGGTGTCCGCGCCAGCTGCCGCGATTTCGGCGATGTTGTCGACCTTCACGCCGCCGTCCACTTCGAGGTGGATTTCGCGGCCGGTGCGGGCCGTGTAGGCGTCGATCTTCGCACGCGCCTCGCGCAGCTTGTTGAGCGCCTCGGGAATGAACGACTGGCCGCCGAAGCCCGGATTCACCGACATGATCAGCACGAGATCGAGCTTGTCCATCACGTGGTCGAGGTAGTTCAGCGGCGTAGCCGGATTGAACACGAGGCCCGCCTTGCAGCCGTGGTCGCGGATCAGCGAGAGCGTGCGGTCGATATGGTCCGAGCCTTCCGGGTGGAAGCTGATGAGGTTCGCGCCGGCCTTGGCGAAGTCGGGCACGATGCGGTCGACCGGGCGCACCATCAGATGCACGTCGATGGGCACGCTCACGTGCGGGCGGATCGCCTCGCACACCAGCGGGCCGATGGTGAGGTTCGGCACGTAATGGTTATCCATCACGTCGAAGTGGATCCAGTCGGCGCCGGCAGCGACGACGTTGCGGACCTCTTCGCCAAGACGCGCGAAGTCGGCGGAGAGAATGCTGGGGGCGATGCGGAATTGCGTCATGGCGGCAATCGGAAAACTGTCGGAAAAACCGTATTTTACCGTCAGTAGGAGAGCCTTTCGCGGCGGCCGCCGCGGGCCGCGCCGGGTTGCGGGTGCCCGTTGCATCAAGCAGAATGCCAAACCATGTGCCGCGCCTCGCGGCGCGCCCGCGAGCGCCTTGCCGCGCGGGCGTCTCAGTCAACGGACTCAGCAGCCGCGCCTAAGCGAATGGAACAGGGATGAGCCAGTACGAATTCAGCGTGACGTCGCAGGTGCGCTACCTGCCCGAAGAATCGGACCCGGAGCGCCGGCAATATGCCTTCGCGTACACGCTGACCATTCGCAATACCGGTCAGGTGAGCGCCCAGCTGATCGCGCGCCACTGGGTGATCACCGACAGCGAAAATCACGTGCAGGAAGTGAAGGGGCTGGGCGTGGTCGGCCATCAACCGCTCCTGAAGCCGGGCGAGCAGTTCGAGTACACGAGCTGGGCCGTGATCGCGACCCCGGTGGGCACCATGCGCGGGGAGTACTTCTGCGTCGCTGAGGACGCCGAGCGCTTCGAGGCGCCCGTGCCCGAGTTCGTGCTGCGCATGCCGCGCACGCTGCATTGAACCGCCGCGAGAAATCGGGGTCTGCTAGTCCTGACGCCGATCGTCGCGCGAGGCTTGCTTCTTCCTGCCCGACGCGGTCCACACAACGATGAAAATCAGCAGGAACAGCGCAAGGAGCGCTTCCAGACCAAACATGAGCATCGGGTATTCGTCGAGCAGTTCTGACATGGCGGCATCCATCGAGAGCCAGTATTGTAGGCGTGATTTTGACGTCGATTCCGGTCTCGATGTCCCGGTGATGCCGGGATTCACACAGGTGCGATATTGCGTCGGGTCGGCGCTTCGGCGTGGGGGGAGCCGCCTGGGTCTGCGGTTAGGCGGCTGGTTGGGCGCGGCTTCGCTGGCGGCTTTGCTTGCCGCATGCGGCGGCCCGAGCTACGTGCACAACGTGCCGCCCAAAGGCACGCCCACGCTGCCCTCGCAGCTCGCCGCGCAACGTCTCACGGCGGTCGCCTGGCAGCAGGTGCCGGGCTGGCAGGACGACTCGCTGATCGGCGTGACCGCGGCGCTGCGTGCGAACTGCACGCGCCTCGCGCGCGATCCTCGCTGGCAGCGCGCGTGCACTGCGGCCTCGCAGCTCGATGACCTGGACGCCTCGAGCGCACGTGCATTCTTCGAAACGTATTTCACTCCCTATCAGTTCGCCAACAACGACGGCACGCTCGACGGCCTCGTGACCGGCTACTACGAGCCGCTGCTGCACGGCTCGCGCACGCGTCACGGCATCTACCAGACCGCGCTGTATCGCTGGCCGTCCGGCTATCGTCCGGGCGCCGCGATGCCGCCGCGCGCGCAGCTCGAACGTTCTGGCGTGCTGGGCGGCAACGAACTCGTCTGGGTGGACGATCCGATCGAAGCGTTCTTCCTGCAGGTGCAGGGCTCGGGGCGCGTCGTGATGGAAGACGGCAGCGTGATGCGCGTGGGCTTCGGGGGCACCAACAACCAGCCGTACAAGTCGATCGGGCGCTGGCTGCTCGACCACGGCGAACTCACGCCCGCGCAGGCGACCATGCAGGGCATCAAGGCATGGGCACGCGCGAACCCGACGCGCGTGGACGCGCTTCTCGACACCAATCCGCGCTTCGTGTTCTTCCGCGAGATGGGCGGCTCCGAGGGCGACGCGCAGGGCGGCGCGGACGGTCCGATCGGTGCGCTCGGCGTGCCGCTCACGCCGGAACGCTCGATCGCCGTCGATCCGTCGTCGATTCCGCTTGGCACGCCGGTGTTTCTCCAGACCACGCGCCCGCTCACGAATACGCCGCTCAACCGGCTCGTGTTCGCGCAGGACACGGGCACGGCAATCAAGGGCGGCGTGCGCGCCGACTACTTCTGGGGCTTGGGCGACGACGCCGGCGATCTCGCCGGCAAGATGAAGCAGGGCGGCCGCATGTGGCTCCTGTTCCCGAACTCGTGATCGCGGTGGCGCTTGCGCTGCCTACGTGTAGCGAAAAAGCCGGCGATTGCCGGCTTTTTCTTTTACTGCGCGTTGCGAGCCGCGCTTACTTCGGCCGCTTGTCGATGACTCGCCGGGCCTTGCCGACCGAGCGTTCGATGCCGTTCACTTCCAGCACGTTCACCTTGCACGTGACGCCGATCAGCGCCTTGATGTCGTAAGCGAGCGCCTTGCTGGCCGCGTCGAGCGCGCCGTAGTCGGGCGCGGTTTCCGGGCACGGTTCGCAGTTGAGCGACATCACGTCCATCGGACCTTCCTTCGTCAGGACGATCTGATAGTGCGGTGCGAGCGCCGGCTGCTTGAGCAGCAGTTCCTCGATCTGCGTGGGGAACACGTTCACGCCGCGGATGATCAACATGTCGTCCGAGCGGCCCGTGATCTTTTCCATGCGGCGCATCGTGCGCGCCGTACCGGGCAACAGACGCGTGAGGTCGCGCGTGCGGTAACGGACGATGGGCAGCGCTTCCTTCGTGAGCGAGGTGAAGACGAGTTCGCCCAGTTCGCCGTCGGGCAGCACTTCGCCGGTTTCGGGGTCGATGATCTCGGGGTAGAAGTGATCTTCCCAGATCGTCGGGCCGTCTTTCGTCTCCGCGCATTCCGAGGCGACGCCCGGGCCCATCACCTCCGAAAGACCGTAAATGTCGACGGCCGTGATGCCCATGCGCTGCTCGATGGCCCGGCGCATATCGTTGGTCCACGGCTCCGCGCCGAAGATGCCGATGCGCAGCGAACAGGTGGCCGGATCGATGCCCTGACGCTCCATTTCGTCGGCGATGGCAAGCATGTAGCTCGGCGTGACCATGATGATGTCGGGACGGAAGTCCTGGATCAGCTGAACCTGCTTCTCGGTCTGGCCGCCGCCGAACGGAATGACGGTGAGACCCGCACGTTCCGCGCCGTAGTGCGCGCCAAGGCCGCCCGTAAAGAGTCCGTAGCCGTAGCTGATGTGCACCTTGTCGCCGCGCCTGGCGCCCGCTGCGCGCACCGAACGCGCGACGAGGTTCGCCCAGGTGTCGATGTCGCGCGCCGTGTAGGCCACCACGGTCGGCTTGCCCGTCGTGCCCGACGACGCATGGATGCGCGAAATCTGGTCTTGCGGCACGGCGAACATGCCGAAGGGATAGTTGTCGCGCAGATCCTTTTTCGTGGTGAACGGGAAGCGCGCGAGATCGGCGAGCGACTGCACCTGGGACGGATGCACGCCGGCTTCGTCGAATTTGCGGCGATAGACCGGCGAATTCTCGTAAGCGTGGTTCAGCGACCATTTCAGGCGCTCGAGTTGCAGCGCAGCAAGCTCGTCGCGGCTCGCCTTTTCGATGGGTTCGAGCGGCAGCGTGGTACTCATGGGTGTCTCCTGGATCTTAAGAACTTTACTCGTGACGCGTAGGGAATCGAGAGGGGGGAAACCCGCTTCACGTTGCGACTGGAATGACATTGCCGCGAATCTGCGCGGACTTGCCTCGGAAAAGCGCGACGGTTTCGCCTGCCTGGTTCGTCACGCGGATGTCGTAGACCCCGTTGCGTCCCGATAGCACCTGTTCGACGGCTTCGGCGGTCAACACCTCGTCGCGCAGGACCGGACGCAGGAACTCGATCGAGCAGCCGGCCGCGACGGTGTTGATGTTGTATGAGTTGCACGCGAAGGCGAACGCCGAATCCGCGAGCGAGAAAATCATCCCGCCGTGGCAGGTCTGATGGCCGTTGAGGAACTCGGGCCGCACGGCCATGGAGAGGCGCGCGTAGCCGGCGCGCACTTCGAGGAGCTCCATGCCTAGCGCGCGCGTGCAGCCGTCGGCTTCGTACATCGCCTGCGCGGCGGCGCGAGCGAGTTCGTCGGGCGACAGGCTGTCGTCCTCTGGCAGTTGCGAGACTTGCGTGGACATCTCAGCGGCCCTCGAAGTGCGGTGCGCGTTTTTCGATGAAGGCTTGCACGCCTTCTGCGTAGTCGTGCGACGCGCCGAGTTCGCGCTGCAGGTCGCGTTCGAGATCGAGTTGCTGGTCGAGCGTGTTCGTGGCCGATGCGCGCAGCGCCTCGCGCGTGGCGACGATGGCGCGCGTGGGTTGCTGCGCGAGGCGTGCGGCGAGCGCGCCGGCCGTTTGCGCGAGCTCCGCGTCGTCGGTCACTTGCCAGACGACGCCCCAGCTTTCCGCCTTTTCCGCGCTGAGCTTTTCGCCGGTCATGGCGAGGCCGAGCGCGCGCGCCGTGCCCACGCGTTTGGGCAGAAACCACGTGCCGCCGGAATCGGGCACGAGGCCGATCTTCACGAACGCCTGGATGAAGCTTGCCGAGCGTGCGGCGAGCACGAGGTCGCAGGCGAGGGCGAGATTGGCGCCCGCGCCGGCCGCGGTGCCGTTGACGGCGGCGATCACGGGCATCGGCAGCGCCTGCAGGCGCTTGATCAGCGGATTGAAATGCTCATCGATGAGGTCGCCGAGATCGGTCATCGCACCTGGCGTGAAGTCGAGATCGGCGAGATCCTGGCCCGCGCAGAAGCCGCGGCCCGCGCCCGTCAGCACAAGGGCGCGCGCGCCGGCTGCGGCGACCTCGTCGAGCGCGGCGACAAGCTCGCGGTGCATGGCGCGCGTAAAGCTGTTGAGCTTGTCCGGGCGGTTCAGCGTGATCGTGGCCACGCGGGTGGATGCGTCGATTTCGACGCGGATCGCATCGTAGGGCATCGGTTGTCTCCTTGTCGACCAGAGTTGGCGCTTCAGCGCTGACTCTGGTCCCATGCAAAGCTGCCTGAGACCGCCGGACGCATCGCCCGGCGGCCGGTCGATACTGCGCGCGCTATGCCTCGACGCGTTCGATCGCGAGGGCGATGCCCTGGCCGACGCCGATGCACATCGTACAAAGTGCGAAGCGTCTGTTCGAGCGCTCGAGCTGATGGAGCGCCGTCGTGACGAGGCGCGCGCCCGAAGCGCCGAGCGGGTGGCCCAGCGCAATCGCGCCGCCATTCGGGTTCACGCGCGGATCGTCGTCGGCAATGCCGAGTGCGCGCAGCACGGCGAGGCCTTGCGACGCGAACGCCTCATTGAGTTCGATCACGTCGAACTGATCCAGCGTCATGCCGAGCTGCTTGAGCAGTTTTTGCGTAGCGGGCGCCGGGCCGATGCCCATGATGCGCGGTGCGACGCCGGCGGTCGCCATGCCCAGCACGCGCGCGCGGCGACGCAGGCCATACTGCCTGGCGGCCTCCTCGTTGGCGAGCAGCAGGGCGCAGGCGCCGTCGTTGACGCCCGAGGCGTTGCCCGCCGTGACCGTGCCGTCCGGCTTCACGACGCCCTTGAGCTTGCCGAGCGATTCGAGCGAAGTCTCGCGCGGGTGCTCGTCGAGCGTCACGCGTACGGGGTCACCCTTCTTTTGCGCGATCTCGACCGCGACGATCTCCTGCGCGAGCGTACCGTCCTTCTGCGCGCGGGCCGCTTTCTGCTGGCTGCGCAATGCGAACGCGTCCTGATCGGCCCGATTGATGCCGAATTCCTGCGCGACGTTTTCGGCGGTTTCCGGCATCGAATCGACACCGTACTGCTGCTTCATCAGCTTGTTGACGAAACGCCAGCCGATGGTCGTGTCGTAGATGGCCGCTTCACGCGAAAACGCCGAAGTCGCCTTGCCCATGACGAACGGCGCGCGCGTCATGCTTTCCACGCCGCCCGCGATCATGAGGCGCGCTTCGCCTGCCTTGATCGCGCGCGCCGCGCTGCCGACGGCGTCGAGGCCCGAGCCGCACAGGCGGTTGAGCGTGCCGCCCGGCGCGTCGGTCGGCAGGCCCGCGAGCAGCGCGGCCATGCGCGCGACGTTGCGGTTGTCTTCGCCGGCCTGGTTGGCGCAGCCGTAGAGCACGTCGTCGAGCGCGCTCCAGTCCACGCCGGGATTGCGCTCGACGAGCGCGCGGATCGGCACCGCGGCGAGGTCGTCCGCGCGGACGTCCTTGAGGGCGCCGCCGTAGCGGCCGAACGGGGTGCGAATCGCGTCGCAGATATAGGCTTCGGTCATCTCGGGTTCCTGGGGCGCGAGCGCAGAAGTGCGCTCACGCCTTGCATGCTAGAGGGATGGGCAATCGGGCGCCATTCGGCTGAGCGGCGTGGGCCGATCAGGTGGCGACGGCGGGGGCCGCTTTCGGTTCGACGTGAACGCGGCTCTGAACCACGCGGAAGCGGTTCGCCACGAAAGCGGCGTCGGCGAGCGCGGCGTTCGCCGCGGGGTTCGCGCCGGTGCCGTGGAAGTCCGAGAATGCAGCCGACTGGTTCACGAACACGCCGCCCGTGAGGTTGATCGAGAGCGCCACGCCGCCGGTGATGGCGGCTTCGTGCGCGGCTTCGATCACGGCGTCGTCCGTGCTGTAGACGGAAAGCGTGAGCGCGCCGTGGTCGCGCGCGGTCTCGCCGGCCAGCTTGAGCGATTGCGCAGTCGAATCCGTGGCGATCACGAACGAGATCGGGCCGAACCATTCGCGCGTGAACTGGGCGGCGTCGCGGGCTGCGTCGAGCGAAAGCACGAGCGGTGTGTGCACGCGTGCGTCGGCGAACTGCGGGTGTTCGAGCGTCTGGCTGTCGGCGAGCACGGTGCCGAGCTTGCGGGCTTCGTCGACGCGAGCCGTCACGCCTTCGTTCTGGATCGCGCCGAGCACTTCGACGGCGCGCGCCGGATCGGCGACGAACTTCTGCACGGCGCCGGCAATCGCCTGGGCGACAGCCTCGAAACTCACCTGGCCTTCAGCTGTTCGGATGCCGTCGCGCGGCACATAGATGTTCTGCGGGGCCGTGCACATCTGGCCCGAGTAAAGGGAGAGCGAGAACGCGATGTTACGGGCGACGGCCTTCAGGTCGTCCGCGGAGTCGATCACGATCTGGTTCACGCCGGCCTTTTCCGTGTAGACCTGCGCCTGATGCGCATTGCGCTCGAGCCAGTCGCCGTTTTGCGTGCTGCCTGTGAAGTCGATCAGCTTGATCTCGGGGCGCAGTGCGAGTTGCTGCACGAGCGCGCCGTCGTTGGGGTCGGTGGCGAGCAACGTCACGACGTTCGGATCGAAGCCCGCTTCGCGCAACACCTCACGCGCAATGCGTACGGTGATCGCGAGCGGCAGGATCGCGCCCGGGTGCGGCTTGACGATGACCGTATTGCCCGTCGCCAGATCGGCGAAAAGGCCGGGGTAGCCATTCCAGGTCGGGAACGTGCAGCAGCCGAGCACGAGGCCGGTGCCGCGCGGCACGATGGTGAAGCGCTTTTGCATCGCGAGGGGCGGGTTCTTGCCCTGCGGCTTTTCCCAGTGCGCGTCGGCGGGAATGCGGCGCAGCTGGTCGTATGCGTAGGTGACGGCTTCGAGCGCGCGGTCCTGCGCGTGCGGGCCGCCGGCCTGGAAGGCCATCATGAACGCCTGGCCGGTCGTGTGCATCACGCTGAAGGCGATCTCGAAGCTCGCGCGATTCAGGCGCTCGAGGATCTCGAGGCTCACGCCTGCCCACGCCTGCGGGCCGGCGGCGCGCCAGTCGCGCTGGGCTTGCTGCGCGGCTCCGATCAACTGGTCGGGCGTCGACTTCGGATAGCGCGCGCCGAGCGCGAAGCCGAACGGCGAGGCCTCGCTGCCGACGGTTTCGCCCGTCGACGGCTGGTCGAGTTCGAAGGCGCGATTCAGGTGGGCCTTGAACGCGGCTTCGCCATCTGCGCTAGCGGATTCCCCGTACACTTTGGGGCTGGGCATTTCGGCGAACGGGCTCCAGTAGCCGCGGGTCTCGATGGCGGCAAGCGCTTTTTGAAGCGCGCCCTCATGCTTGGCAAACAGCGAATGTGTCATGGCTCAACGTTGATTGAGAGGTTGGACAGGGCCCGTGCCAATTAATTGACCGACCGGTTGGTTGGCCAATGTTAGCATTAGTCAAAGTTCGGCGTAAAAAATTTTTTTGGGGACTTTCTTTTGATGGAAGGAGGAGTTATGGGGTACGAAAACATCCTGGTCGAGACGCGTGGCAAGGTCGGACTGATCACGCTGAACCGGCCGAAGGCGCTCAACGCGCTAAACGATGCGCTCATGGACGAACTGGGCGCGGCACTCAAGGCGTTCGACGCCGATGAGGGCGTTGGCGCGATCGTCATCACCGGTAGCGAAAAGGCGTTCGCCGCGGGCGCCGACATCGGGATGATGGCGAGGTACACCTTCATGGATGTCTACAAAGGCGACTACATCACGCGCAATTGGGAAACGATCCGCTCGATTCGCAAGCCGATCATCGCGGCGGTCGCGGGCTTCGCGCTCGGCGGTGGCTGCGAGCTGGCCATGATGTGCGACATGATCTTCGCCGCCGATACGGCGAAGTTCGGCCAGCCCGAGATCAAGCTGGGCGTGATTCCGGGTGCGGGCGGTACGCAGCGTCTGCCGCGCGCGGTATCGAAAGCGAAGGCGATGGACCTGTGCCTGACTGCGCGGATGATGGGTGCGGAGGAGGCGGAGCGCGCCGGGCTCGTGTCGCGAGTGATTCCCGCGGCAGAACTACTGAACGAAACGCTGGCGGCGGCGGCGACCATCTGCGAATTCTCCTTGCCCGCCGTGATGATGGCGAAGGAGTCGGTGAACCGCGCCTACGAGACGACGCTTGCTGAAGGCGTGCACTTCGAGCGCCGGCTGTTCCATTCGCTCTTCGCATCGGAAGATCAAAAGGAAGGGATGGCGGCGTTCGTTGAGAAGCGCAAGCCCGTGTTCAAGAACAAGTAATTGGCTGGGAAATTCGATCGCCGGGAACGGCGATCGAAATTATTTCCCGCCACCCCCTTGCACAGCGCCGGCGGGGGCGCTAAGATTCGCCCCCTTCGCAGTTCGATGTCTCTGACGTCAGGGCAGCGAGGGCCGCCGCGGAAACCGGCGGGCGCAGGAGTCGGCAGCTTTTTTAAGCGGTGAGCGAAAAAAAGGGGTTGACGAAGCGGAAAGGATTCTTCATAATCTCGTTTCTCTGCTGCTGACGCAGCAACGCAGGAAGCGCCGGGTAGTTCGATGGTTTAACGGCGCTTTCGCGATCGATCTTTAAAAATTTACAGCCGATAAGTGTGGGCGCTTGATGCGGTGGCGACCCGGTCATTCTCCGGAATGGCCGGGAGCAGCAAAAGTATCAAGAGTCTCACACTAAAGTAAGTCAGGTTTTTGAATTTATTCTGAAACCTGTCAGCTTTGAGTGAGCGACCGGTCTCGAGAGAGACCGAAAACAGTAACAGGTATTG
>NZ_JBFRCL010000077.1:0-37363 GCF_040965695.1 Paraburkholderia sp. BR10937 | reverse complement strand
ACCCGCGAATATCAGTGTGATCGACCGTCGAGATTTACTGCTACGTCGCCCTCAGGAAATTCACATGACATGTACTCGAGAAGCAGAAAACCGATCCCCATTGACTCGTGAAGTCATATCAGTCCTCGGCTGTGCACTCAACAGAGAAGGTAGAACGATGTCCAAGATTTCCTGGCGCCAGGTATTACCTTTGGTTCTTGCCGCTTTTTTCGTCGTCGGATCGCTCAGCAACATCATCGCCCCGCGATCCATCTTTGAGGAGTACCTGAAGTGGGGATATCCGCACTGGTTCCATTTCGTGACTGGTTCGCTGGAACTCATGACTGCACTTCTGCTCGCGCGACCACGGACGCGGCTGTGGGGCTCGGCGCTCGGCTGCACCGTAATGTTGGCTGCACTGGCAACCGTCGCAGTGCACGGCGAATACGGACACGGGGTGGCGCCGCTTGTCGCGGCGACATTATCGATTGTTGTGGGCTGGATTGCCTGGCGCGAGCGGCTCACTACCGGGTCTTTGGCTCGGGCCTAAACCAGCAGGAGCAGGAGGATTCGCTCGAAGCTTCCCACACGACGTCTATCTGAGGCGTTTAACGGCAACATCACGCAATCCGCATTATGTAGATCAGAACCAGACTCATCGCCGCCAACGCCAGTATCGAAAGAATCACCGCCGACGTGACGCGCGGACCTGCCTTTGCGACGGTACGCAGATCGGTACCTACACCCAAAGCAGCCATTGAAACAATCGTGAGCGCGCTGCCTAGCTCGCTCGCCGGCTGCAAAAGCGGCATGGGAATCATCCCCGTCGCTCGAGCCGCGCACAGGAGAACGAAGCCGACGATAAACCATGGCACCAGCTTCGTTAGACGAACCTTGCCGGGCAGCATCGTCGTACTGTCGCCCAGCTCCGGCGTACCTGGGTTCGCAGCACGTACAGTCAGAAGCGTGGACAGGAGCAGCATCACCGGTCCGAGCATGAGCACACGCACCAGTTTAACCAGCGTGCCAATATGCACACTGACGGGTGAAACGGGTATGGTCGCTGCAAGCACCTGTGGCACCGCATAGACGGTCATACCTGCCAATGTCCCATACTGCACGGGGTTCAGATGAAGACCCGCAGATAGCAGCGGCAAGCCAAGCACAACCGCAACGCCAAGCACCGCGGTGAAGGCGATCGATGCAGTGACATCGTCGCGGCTGGCGCCGATCACGGGCGCAACCGCTGCGATGGCCGAATTTCCGCAGATCGAATTTCCGCACGCGATCAGGACCGCCATGCGCCGTGGCAACTTCAGTGCGCGTCCTATTCCGTAACTCGCCAGGATGGCCGCGATGACGATCACAACGATGCCCGACAGCAGCTTGAGGCCGGTCGCCTGCAATGCGGCCTCGCTAAATGATACGCCGAGCAGCACGACGGAGATTTCCAGCAAGGCTTTGGCGCTGAACGTAATCCCGCTTGTCCAACGCTCACCCGGCGTCCATATCATACGGACTAGCGCGCCAACGAGGATCGCGAGCACGAGCGATTCAAGCCACACATGACCAAATAGATGCGCTTGCAGCGTTTGCAGCAGCCATGCGATCAGGCATACGCCGGCACAGAGCGCAACACCGGGAATCAGTCCAATAAGGTAACAGGGCCCAACCGCATACTTGCTACGGGATGTTCGGCGATTCGGCGAAAGAGACGACATTTCGACACCAGTCGGTTAAACGGAGTGACTAGGCTATGCGTCGTCCGGAGTGGTGAACAATACAAAATAGGCAGCTGTTGCCTGACTTTGAGTTATGCCACCTCATTTCCAGGTTCTGGCAGCCCCCTGCAGGCTGATCACGGCGATCGTTTCCCACAGGAAACGGTGTTGCACTTGCGGCATCCTTTAATGGCGGATGAAACGGCGCTACCATCGTGGCCGTCTCGTGGGAAATCGTGGGTCGCCGGTTTTCGGACCATGAATCGGCCACGGCGATTCTCGCGGGCCTTGCCAATGAATTTCACTCATCTGTTTGCTTTCTATGAAGTTGCCCGCGCCGGCAGCTTGAGCGGCGGCGCCTTGCGTCTGCGGGTAAGCCAGCCCGCCGTTAGCCGCGAAGTCAAGGAACTGGAAGATCGCCTGGGTATCCTACTGTTCGACAGGCTGCCCCGAGGCGTGGCGCTCACCTATGCGGGAAAACTGCTATTCGATTACGCAGAACGGATATTCACCCTCGCCGAGGCGGCCCGATCCGAATTGAAGGAAATCGCAGGTCTTGACTCAGGGCACCTTCAAATAGGCGCGAGCGCAACACTCGGTGTCTACCTCGTGCCGAAGATGATCGCCACATTCACGACCCGCTATCCAAAGGTCAGCATCGAACTGACTGTCACCAATACACAGGAGGTCGTGCGCGGCCTCGGTAACGGCAACTACACGCTCGGATTCATCGAGGGTCCATACGACGAAGCACGCCTGCACGCGCAATATGTTGGCTCCGACGAAATCGTACTCGCAGCCGCGCCGGGATTGCGTCAAAGCAACGGGCAACTGTTGGCGCGCAATCTTGCAGAACGGAGGGTGATCCTGCGCGAACCGGGTTCGGGTACGCGCGCGGTCGTCGAGTCCGCGTATCAGCGCGCCGGGTTCGAGATGGTACCTTCCATGTCGGTGAGCGATACGGAGGCCATCAAGCGCATGCTTGTTTCGCAACCGAGCATGGCCTACCTATCCTCACTCAGTATCGAGACGGAAATCGCCCGTGGCGAAATCCGCACCCTGGAGGTGGCTGACATGCGAATAGAACGCGCGCTGCATCTGGTCTGGCTCAAGAGGCGTTCGCTTTCACCATGCGCTCGGGCCTTCTTCGAACTAGCCCTTGAGCATACCGCGCATGCGGGCGGTCCTTTTCCCATCGCTGGGGGTCACGTTTGCGACGCTCCGGCAATGCAAAGCGACCAAGCCCGGCTAGCCCCCTGCGGCCATCCCTGACTTGGCTATGCGTGCGACTCGACCGCACTCCCCGCTTTGAAACTGTTGAACGATCATATCGACGACGACACGCACGCGTGCCGTCCGGTGAAAATCGGCATGCATGCCGAGCCAGACATCGTAGGCACTTTCCACATCGGGCAGCACGCGCACAAGATCAGGAATGGCATCACCGATATAGGTCGGCAATTCTCCGATGCCCAACCCGCCTTGCAAGGAGGCGACGAGCGCGAGAATCGAGTTCACCTGTACGCCCGGCACCCGCAGGCTGGTTCTCAACGCTTGCAGCGGCGGGAACCAGCGGATCCCGTCGCCCGCGACAAGCGCGACGAACTCGTGCGCAACGAGATCGCCAATACCACGCGGCGTCGGGAAGTTCGCGAGGTATGCCGGACTCGCGTACAGCGCGGTCGTCAGACCGGGAAGACGACGCACGATAGCGGACGCCTGCTCCGGTCGTACGTTGCGCGCGACGATATCGTTCTCGCGTTGTGCGAGCCGGGAAAACGCTGAAGCGATATCCACCTCGATGCGAATCTCCGGGTACTTGCGACGCACCGATGCAATGGCCGGTATGACATACCCGGTGCCCAGCACATCCGACGTGCCAACACGGACCACACCGCGCGGCGACATATCTGCACCACCCGCGCGCCGCTCGAGTTCCAGCGCACTGCGCTCCATCTGCGTCGCGACGTCGATCAGTGCTTCGGCCGTGTCTGTGGGCAAATAGCCGCGGGGCGTGCGCAGAAACAGCCTGGCCTTCAGTTCATGCTCCAGCGCGGCCAGTTGTCGGCTGACCGTAGGCGGATTGCTGTTCAATTCGCGCGAAGCCCCGCCAAGCGTCCGATGCCGATAGACGGCAATGAAAAACCGCAATCTGTTCCAGTCCATAGGTTCATTTCATCAGACGAACACGCCGACCAGTCGTTTCAAGAATGGAATCCAGCATTACCGAATCGACCGTTTATGCAAGTATCGCCGGAAACTAGACTGACCGTGTTCTCGTAACGAAGAGGGAGATGATGGATCTGAAACTGTCGGGAAAAACGGCGCTCGTGCTCGGTGCGTCACGCGGGCTCGGACTGGCGAGCGCAATCGAACTGGGACGCGAGGGGGCGAACGTGATGATCGCTTCGTCGAACGGCCGCCATCATGCACACGCACTGGCGCAGCTACGCGAAGCGGGCGTGATGAACGCACATGCGATCACAGTGGACGTAAGGCGTCCAGACGACGCATCGCATGCGCTCGCCGATACCGTCGCCCAATTTGGCTCGCTCGATATTCTCGTCAACAACGCCGGAGGTCCGCCCTTCGGCTCGTTCGACACGTTTGACGACGCCGCGTGGCAAGAGGCGTTCGATCTCAGCTTCTTGAGCATCGCGCGCTTCACACGCCTGGCGCTGCCGCATCTGCGCCGCTCCGGCGAGGGCCGCGTGATCAATATCGTCAGCTTTTCGGTGCGGCACGCAATGCAGGGATCGATTCTGTCGACGAGCATGCGCCTGGGCGTAGTCGGCCTCGCCAAGCTGCTGTCACGCGAGGCGAACGGCAATGGCATCACCGTCAACAACGTGGCACCGGGACTGATACTGACCGACCGCATCCGCGAGTCGTCGCTCAAGCAGAAACTCGCGGACGGCAGAAGCGAACAACAGGGTCTCGCGGAACTGGCCGCGGAGGTCCCCTTGCGGCGCCTCGGTCGTCCGGAGGAACTCGGCGCGCTGGTCGCGTTTCTGGCGTCTCCCCGCGCGAGCTATATCAACGGCGCAACGATCCAGGTCGACGGTGGCCTTGGCACCGGCATTCTGTGATTCGCGAGGGCGGCGCGCTTCGGCTCGCGGCGCCGCTTCGTTACCATTTCGTAAGACGAGAACCGCACTGAAAGCGGTCTAGAATGGATTCATTGTCTCAGTACGGAAACGATCACCATGATCGACCTCAATGATCTGTATTACTTTTCGGTCGTGGTCGAGAAACGCGGCTTTTCTGCTGCGGCCGATGCAATCGGGATCCCCAAGGGCACCCTTAGCAAACGCCTGCAGGCATTGGAGCAGGCGCTGGGACTGCGCCTTGCGAACCGCACGACGCGCAAGTTCTCGCTCACCGAGGCGGGCGTGGACTTCCATGCGCATTGCCTGCGCGTAATGAACGAGGTGCGCGATGCCGAGCAGGCCGCACAGGCGCGCCTGACGGAGCCCGTTGGACGCGTGCGCATCACGTGTGCGGCTGGCATCGTCCGCATGGCGCTCGATAGAGTGCTGCCGCCGTTTCTCGCCGTGCATCCGAAAATCGACATCGATCTGCAGACCTCCAGCCGCTATGTCGACATCGTTGAAGAAGGGTATGACATTGCGCTGCGCAGCCATACGGAGCCGCTGCAAAGTTCGTCGCTGATCGCGCGGCCCGTTGGTCAAACGCGCGTAGTGCTCGTCGCGAGCCCCACGCTCTTTGCGAATGGACCGCCCTCCGAGCCGGCTGAGCTGAACGGCGCGGACGGCATGCAGCTGGCGCGTCGCGATACCGGCTGCACGTGGTTGCTGCATGCCTCGGATGGGCGCACCGCGACCGTTTCCTACCACCCGAGGATTCGCTGCAACGACGCGCCGTTCGCGAAGTTCGCGGCCCAGGCGGGGCTAGGCGTCGTCGCCCTACCCTCGCCGATGTGCAAGGCCGAACTCGCAGACGGACGGCTCGTGCGCGTCCTCCCGGACTGGCACATCCCACGCGGCACGTTAAGTATCGTCTTTCCGTCGCAACGCGGCATGACGCAAGCGATGCGCGCGACCGTCGACTATCTCGCCGAAGCGTTGCCCGCCTTGATGAACGACTGACTTCCTTCGCAAACAGCCTTCATTCGAGCGCATGAAAAAGGGCGCGGGCCCGATTTCGTCCCGTGCCCATCGTTTCCACGCGGAAACAGTTTTACTCCTCCAGCCGTCTTTTTCATTGTTTCCCTGCTGTCTACGATGACGCTCTTCAAGGAGGAGCAATCAGATGGCAAATACGTTGTCCCGTGCCGAGCGGCGTATCGCTCAACGCGCACGATCGCTGAACAGTTCGGCGATTCGCGAAATTCTCAAGCTTACCGAACGACCCGACATGATCTCGTTCGCGGGCGGCGTTCCGTCGCCCGCCTCGTTTCCGCTCGCGGCACTACGCGATGCATCCGCTCGGGCGACGCATGCTTCCAGTGCCGACATCTTCCAGTACAGCGCGACGGAAGGCTATGCGCCATTGCGCGAATGGATCGCGCGCGCGCACTCGGCCAGCCAGCATCCCGTCACGCCGTCCAACGTCCTGATCACGAGCGGCTCCCAGCAGGCGTTCGACCTCATCGGCAAGGTGCTCGTCGATCCGCAAAGCGCGGTGCTCGTGGAGCGGCCAACGTATCTCGGCGCGTTGCAGTCGCTCTCGCTATACGAACCCGAATTCGTGAGCGTGCAGACGGACGATCACGGCATCGTGTCGAAAGCGCTCGAATACATCGAACCCGAGCGCGCCGCGCTGTTGTATCTGCAGCCGAACTTCCAGAACCCCACGGGGACGCGTCTGCCGTTCCAGCGTCGCAGGAAGATCGCGGAAATCGCCCGCCGCACCGGGCTCATCGTCGTCGAGGACGATCCCTATGCCGCGCTTGCGTTCGACGGCGGTCAGTTGCCGTCCATCCATTCGATGGCGCCCGACAACGTCATTTACCTGGGTTCGTTTTCAAAGGCCCTCGCGCCCGGATTGCGGGTCGGCTACATGATCGTGCCGGGCGCGCTGCAGCAAAAGTTCGTGCAGGTCAAGCAGGCGGCCGATCTGCATAGCTCGACGCTTTCGCAGCACATCGTCTACGAGACCGTGCGCGACGGGTTGCTCGAATCTCACGTACCGCGACTTGCCAGTTTCTATCATCAGCAATGCGAAGCAATGCTATCCGCACTCGACAGGCATATGCCCGAAGGCGTGAGCTGGAACGTGCCCGAAGGCGGCATGTTCGTCTGGCTCGCGCTGCCGACCGACATCGACAGCGCGGCACTGCTCGAAGACGCGCTTGCCGTCAATGTCGCATTCGTCCCCGGCGCGCCGTTCTTTGCACGCGATCCGCTCCACCACTTTCTGCGCCTGTCATTCGCGACCGTATCACCGCAGCAGATCGACCGCGGCATCGAACGGCTGGCTGCGCTCATCAACGCGCACTCGCGTGCGTTCACTCCCGTTTTCGACCTGGAACTCGACCGATGACATCCCGGCTGACTCTGCTGTTGCTTGCCTCGCCCATTGTTGCCGCGCTTAGCGTGCCGTTCTACAACCGCATGACGCCAACGCTCGACGGCTGGCCATTCTTCTACTGGTGGCAAACGGGCTGCGTTCTCGCGGGCGCGCTGCTGACGGGCGCCGCTTACCTGCTCGACGCGAGCGCCGTGCGCAAGTCCGCAGCGCGATCGCAAGAAGGTGCCGCATGAACGTAATGTCGATAGGTATTTTCATCGCACTTTTTGCACTGGTGAGCGTGCTGGGGATGGCGGCGGCGCGATGGCGGCGCAGCGATCTCAGCGCCATTCACGAATGGGGACTCGCCGGTCGGCGCTTCGGCACCGCCATGAGCTGGTTCCTGATCGGCGGCGACCTTTACACCGCGTACACCTTCGTCGCCGTGCCGGCGCTTGTCTTCGCTGCGGGCGCGACGGGGTTCTTCGCGGTGCCGTACACCATCATCACGTTTCCTCTCGGCTTTCTCGTCTTGCCGCGCCTGTGGCGCGTTGCGCGCAAGCACGGCCACGTGACCCTCGCCGACTACATCGAACAGCGCTTTGGCAGCCGCCCCCTTGCGCTTGCGATCGCGTTGACAGGCATTCTCGCGACGATGCCGTATATTGCGTTGCAACTGGTGGGCATTCGGGTCACGCTCGGTGCGCTCGGCCTTCCGACGCATGGCTGGCTCGGCGAAACGCCGCTTTTCGTCGCGTTCGGCGTACTCGCGGTCTATACGTGGTCGAGCGGATTACGCGCGCCGGCAATGATCGCTGTCGTCAAGGACTTGCTGATCTACGCGACGATCATCGGGGCACTGGTCGTGATCCCGGCGCGGCTTGGCGGCTTCGGTCACATGTTCGCGGCGTTGCCGCCAGCGAAGCTGCTGCTGAAAGCGCCGGACGCCACTAGCCTCAACGCGTACTCGTCGTATGCAACACTCGCGCTCGGCTCGGCACTTGCGTTGCTGCTCTATCCGCATTCGATGACGGCAACACTCTCCGCATCATCCGATCGCGTGATCCGACGCAACATGGCCTTGCTGCCTGCGTATTCGCTGCTGCTCGCCTTCGTCGCATTGCTTGGTGTGATGGCGCTCGCGGCGGGTGTCGGCGCGATGCCCGAGTACGCGGATCAGTTCCGGCAATACGGCCCGAACTTCGCAGTGTTCGCACTTTTCCTGCACTACTTCCCTTCGTGGTTCGTCGGCGTCGCGTTCGCAGCGATCGGCATTGGCGCGCTGGTGCCCGCCGCGATCATGTCGATTGCCGCGGCCAATCTTTTCACGCGCAACGTGTGGCGGCCGTATTTCGCGCCGTATTGCAGCGCGGCGCGCGAGATCCGGGTAGCAAAGCAGGTCTCGCTGTTCGTCAAGTTCGGGGCGCTGGGTTTCGTGCTGTTCATGCCCGTTCAGTTTGCCATTCAGTTGCAGCTGCTCGGCGGCGTCTGGATCACGCAGACCTTGCCTGCCGTCGTGCTGGGTCTCTTCGTGCCCGCCGTGCGCGCGCGCAGTCTGATGGCAGGCTGGATATCCGGTCTGGGCACCGGCACGTGGATGGTGGCCGTGAATGGCTTCAAGACCGCTACTTACACGATTCATGTCGGCGCGCTCGCGATGCCGGTCTATGCCGCTGTGATCGCGTTGCTTGCCAACCTCGTCGTCGTCCTCGCGTCGTCGGTCCTTTTCACGAAACCGCAGGAAGAAGGAGTCGAAGGTGACCTCCAGAACTGATAACACCAACGCTGCGCTCGCGGGCATCGACATCGATACCTTGATGTCGCACCTCGCGTGCCCCACGGCCGAGACCGGCCTCGCGGTCGGCGACATGATGGAGCGCGTCAACGCCGCGTTGATCGATGCAGCGTTCACCAGACTCGATCCGCAGGCGGACGAACGCATCGTCGAGATCGGGCCAGGCAACGGCGGCCATATCCTGGCCGTGCTGACGCGTGCGCCACGGCTGACGCTGGTGGGCATCGACATATCGCCGACGATGACGACTGCGGCTCGCGAACGCAACGCCATGTTGCTGGCGCGCGGACGCGTCGCGCTGACGACGGCGGACGTCGCCAGCATTCCCTACGCAAACGCCTCATTCGACAAGGCCATCGCGATCAACAGCGTCTACTTCTGGCCGGACCTCCTGGCAGCCCTTCGGGAAATCCGCCGTGTGCTGCGCGACGAAGGACAACTGGTGATCGCGGCGATGACACCCGAAGCGGCGCTGTCGATGCCGTTCAGCCGCCACGGTTTTCGCGTTCATGGACCGACCGCTTTTCGCGAAGCCTGCTTCGAAGCCGGCTTCGATCACGTGCAGATCGAACGCTATGTCGATCACGGGTCCGCGGCGCCCGCGCCCGCCGCGCAACGCACGTTCTTTCTCGTGCGCGCTTCGTGCATGTAGTGGATCACGCTTCAGGAGTGTTTTATGTTTCCTCTTGTTCAATCGTTTCATGATGCAGTAACGGGCACTGTCAGTCACATCGTTCATGCGGGCGCGGGTTCGACTTGCGCGGTGATCGACCCGGTACTGGACTACGACACGGCGTCCGGGCGCCCGTCGACTGCGTCACTCGATCGCATCCTCGCGTTTATCGGGGAGCAGCATCTGGTCGTCGGATGGATTCTCGAAACGCATGCGCATGCGGATCATCTATCGGGCGCCGTCGAACTGAAACGGCGCAGGGGCGGCACCATCGCTACGAGCGCGCGCATCGCCGACGTGCGCTCGCTGTTCTCGACGACGTTCGATCTCGCCGACGAGCACGGCTTTGATTGTCTATTCGGACCCGAGGAGGCATTCACGATCGGCACCATGACGGCGCATGCGATTCCGACACCCGGACACACGCCCGCAGACACGGCCTATTTGATTGGCGATGCGCTGTTCGTCGGCGATACGCTGTTCATGCCCGACCTCGGCACGGCACGCTGCGATTTCCCGGGTGGCGATGCGAAAACGCTCTACGCGTCGGTCCGGCGGCTCCTGGCACTGCCCGAATCGACCCGCGTATTCGTGTGTCACGACTACCCGCCTGCGGGGCGTGACGTACGCTTCGAAACGACGATTGCCGAGCAGCGGCAACACAATATCCATGTGCGCGACGGCATCAGCGAAAGCGAATTCGTTGCGATGCGAACTGCGCGCGATCTCACGCTGAAGGTGCCCGCGCTGCTGTTCCCCGCGATGCAGGTGAATTTGCGCGGCGGACGTCTGCCCGCTTCCGATGGCAACGGCCGTCGCTATATGCGGATTCCGATCGACGAGTCCTGTTTCGTGGCGGATCCCTCATGATCGGCGCGCCAAGACGGTTGCTTCGGCGCGCGGGTCCAGGCCGTGGCAATGCGTTTTGCGCCGCTACGGAAGCTCCGACCGGCGCGTGCATCGACGCAGATGCGCCTCCGCCATCAATGGACGACAGCGCCGCCCCGACCGCGCCGGTCGACTACGAAATCGAACTCATGCGCTACCTGCTGCTTTCGATGGCTGCTGCCTACTGAACACAGCATCGCTGTTCGTTGCCTGGAAACTTCAGCGCCGTGACGCGAGACTCCACCACCTCGCTGCGATGGGTACATCGTCGTCGCGCGCGCCGCTTTGGGACTTCTTCGAAATGAGAAAACGTGCAAGATTCAACGCGACTCCCAGTTTGGGCAAGCGCGATGCTGGCTCAATTGTCGTACGCCATTTGCCTGCGATCCTGCTGCTATTGCTTTTGGGCTTGAATGCGTTTGTTCTTGGCATCGTGGGATAGCCGTGATCACGCACTCACGCGCGCACCACCGTCACGCCAGCCGCCTCGATCGGCTCGATCAGCTTCGCATCCGTCGAACGCTCGACGATGATGGTCTGCGCCATGCCGATCGGACCGATGCAGTACGGCGACGCGGCGTTGAGCTTCGCGGCCGACGCGAGGACGACCGTTTCGGCCGCGCGCGCGGCCAGCGCGCGCTTTACATAGGATTCCTCGAAATCGCCGGTGCTCAGCCCGGCTTGTACGTGCACGCCCGTCACGCCCATGAAGTACAGGTCCGCGTGGATGTGCGCGATCGCCTCCACGGCCGCCGCGCCCACGGTGACCACCGAATGCTTGTAGAGCTTCCCGCCGATCAGCACGACCTCGATGGCGGGATGCTCGGCGAGCGCCACCGCGACGCCGGGGCTATGCGTGACGATGGTCGCCTGCAGGTCGCGCGGCAGGCACTCGACCAGCAGCGCCGAGGTCGTCCCGCCGTCGACGATCGCCACCTGCCCCGGCGCGATCATGTCCGCGGCCTTTTGCGCGATGCGCCGCTTGGCCGCCACCTCCATGCCGCGCCGCTCGGCAATCGGCGCCACCGCCGGCGAAGCCGGCAGCGCGCCGCCGTGCACGCGCTGCAACAGGCCTTCGGCCGCCAGGTCGCGCAGGTCGCGCCGCACCGTGTCCTCGGAAACGCCGAATTGCGCGCTCAGTTCGCCGGCGAGCACCTGCCCGTCGCGCTTGAGCGCAGCGAGTATCGCTTTCTTTCGTTGATCTGTGAGCATGAGAATGGCCCGCAGCGGGTTACACGGGTCTGCACGAATTTTCTTGATTTTGCACGAAACTGCACGATACCATGAATGGCGAATGCTGACCAAGGGGAACGAGATGACTGCAACGAAAGACCGCGTGCGATTGATCGAAACCACCGTGCTGTCCGACGACTGGTATGTGCTCCGCAAGGTGACCTTCGACTTCCTGCGCAGCAACGGCACGTGGCAGCGCCAGAGCCGCGAAACCTACGATCGCGGCAACGGCGCGACCATCCTGCTGCACGACCCGCGCAGCGGCAACGTCGTGCTCACGCGGCAATTTCGCATGCCGACGTTCGTCAACGGACATGACGGCATGATGATCGAGGCCCCGGGCGGCCTGCTCGACGACGCCGCGCCCGACGAGCGCATTCGCGCCGAAGTCGAGGAGGAGACCGGCTACCGCGTGCGCGACCTGCGCAAGGTGTTCGAGGCGTACATGAGCCCCGGCTCCGTGACCGAGAAGCTGTATTTTTACCTGGGCGAATACGACCCCGCCGAGCGGCCCGGCGCGGGCGGCGGCGTCGAGGAGGAAGGCGAGGATCTGGAAGTGGTCGAAGTGCCGCTTGACGAGGCGCTGAGGATGATCGAGCGCGGCGAGATCGTCGACGGCAAGACGATCATGCTGTTACAACACGCGGCGTTGCGCGGTCTCGCGCGCTAACATAACGCTTCGCCCGTTTTTTATCGATTACCCATGTACATCGTTTCGCTGTTCTATACCGCTTCGCTCGAACGCATCGACGACGCCCTGCCCGCGCATCGCGCGTACCTCGACGCGCAGTTCGAAGCCGGCAATTTCATTGCCGCCGGCCCGAAGATGCCGCGCGACGGCGGCGTGATCATCGCCTCGCACATGCCGCGCGAGCGGCTCGATACGCTGCTCGCCGCCGATCCCTTCGCGCAGCAGGGGGTCGCCACCTTCGAAGTGACGGAATTCAAGGCCACGCGCCTCGCGCCCGGCCTCAATCTGCCGCGACCCGAAACGCCGTGAGTGTGGCCGCTGCGGGCCAGCGCCGGTTCAGTTCGGCGAGCCCGCAACCGGCACCACCATGCCCGACCACACGATCTCCAGTTCCACCGCGATGGATCGCGCGAGCCCGTCGAGCCCCGGAAACAGCGACGCATTCGTGATGTTCATGCGGTAGAGCCACTTCATCGCGTCCATGCGGATGCGCTCGGGCAGCACGATCTTGTGCAGCAGTTCCTCGTAGCTCTCGTAGCCTTCCAGAATGGCCTGCAACGGCTTGTCGATCACACCCGGCACGACGAAAGTGCCCGACTGCGCGACGAGCCGGTCGTCCATCTCCGTGGGTTCGCCCGACCAGAGAATTTCGTTCGTGTTGCTAAAGAAGTAGCGCTCGAAGTTGTCGTGCGCGCGCGGGTCGATCACGTCGCGCGTGAGCGTGGGATTGGCCTTCGGCAGCGCGCGGCTATTCCAGAGCGCAGGCGTGTTCAGCGCGTAGACGGCCGAGTCGCCGGTTGCGCGTTCGAGCGCGAAAAAGGCCGCGACGAACGGACTCTTGGTGAAATCGAGCAGCCGCGTGGGCGCGCCGTGGTGCTGCATGAGCGCGAGACAGCGCAGGTCGTCCTTGAGCAGGTCCGGATGCGCGAGAAAGTTGTGCGCCTTGCGGCGAAACACGCGAATGGCGCGCTCCTCGCGCTGCCGCCATTGCAGCCGGTCGCCCACGTAGTCGCGCATGTAGCGCGTGAGCGAGCTTTCGAGGTGCCACTGCGCGTTCTGCTGGCCGCGAAACGCCCAGCCGTCGAGCTGCGTCGTCAGCGCCATGAATTGCTGCCAGTCTGTGAGTACCGTGGTCTGCATCGTGGTTCCGGTAGCGTTTGTCGTTGCGTTGCGCCGGGTCGCGCGAAGCGCGCGCCCCGCTGGACACGCTAGCACATCGACAATGACAACATCACGAAGGTTTCGCCATGCACGGTGTGCGAACTCAGGCGAACGTGCGCAGCATCGCGATCTGCTCGCGCCAGCGCGAGAGCACCTGCGCGGGCTCGTAGAGGCGGAACGTCACGCCGCTCAGCACCTCGGCATACTTCGCGCGATGCCCGGTGACGGATTCGATTTCCACGCGAAATACGCTCAGTCCGAGCGCCGTTTGGCGCTGGGCCACGGCGTGCGAGCGGGCGCGAATCTCCAGCAGCGCGCCGTCATGCACGAGCGAGAGCGTGAGGCGGCCGTCGCGCATGAGGTTGGCGGTGGTGCTGGACTGCGGCCAGAGCGCGATGAGCAGCGTGGTCGCGTCCACGGTCAGGATCTCTCCCGCGCTCAGTTGCGCGCCGTGCGGCCAGCCGTCCTCGCTGACGGTCGAAAGGCGAACTGCATCGGCAAGACGCGCTTCGAGGTGCTCGCCGTCGAATTCGCGCACGAGCGCGGCGGGCAACTGCGTGGTCGATGCGGGCTGCGGCGGCCGCGGGGCCGGTTCGTTTTGCTGCATGGGGCGTTCCTTGCGGGTGTTGCGTGCATCGGGTCGTTCGAAATTGGACCGTAGCGCCGCGCCGAAGTCAAATCGCCCCGCCTTTGCGCAACCGTTCAGCCCTTGGTCGCGCCGAACGTGAGCCCCGCCACGAAGTGCTTCTGCATCGCGAAGAACATCATCACCGAAGGCAGCGCCGCAAGGACCGAGCCCGCGGACACGAGGTTCCATGCTGTGGTCCATTGCCCCTTGAGGGCCGCAACGCCCACCGTGATCGGCGCGGCGTCGTCGCCCTGGGTCAGGCACAACGCCCAGAAGTAGTCGTTCCAGACGAACGTGAAGACGAGAATGGCGAGCGCGGCGAGTGCCGGGCGAATGAGCGGCAGCACGATGCGCACGAACACGGTCCATTCGTTCGCGCCCTCGATGCGCGCGGCCTCGACGAGTTCGAACGGCAGCTGCTTGATGAAGTTGCGCAGGAACAGCGCGCAAAAACCGGTCTGAAACGACAGATGGAACAGGATCAGGCCGCCAACGGTGTTGTAGAGCCCCAGCCTGAGCGTGAGGTCGCGCACCGGAATCATCAGCACCTGGATCGGCACGAAGTTGCCCGCAACGAAGGTCGCGAACAGCGCTGCATTGCCCGGAAAGCGGTAGATTGCCAGCGCATAGCCCGCCAGCGCCGCGAGCGCAATCGCCCCGGCCACGGCGGGCAGCGTGATCTGCACGCTGTTCCAGAAGTAATGGAGCATCGGCGAGGTCGTGAGCGCGTCGCGATAGTTCTCGATCATCGCGAAGTGCCGAGGCCAGCCCCAGTAGTTGCCTTCGCTCAGTTCTTCGGTGGAGCGCACCGAGGTGATCAGCACGGCAATCAGCGGCAGCAGCCAGATGACGAGCGCCACCGGCAGCGAGAGCTTGTACAGGCGGCGCGACGCGGGCTTCCATTTGTCGACCGGAATCGGAAACATCGGGGGCTCCTCGTAGCGGATTCAGTGCTCGCTGCGCAGCAGGCGGCGCAGGTGATAGACGATGTAGAGCAGCATGATCGCGAACAGCACGACGGCAATCGCGGCCGAATAACCGAGCCGGTAGTATTTGATCGCCTGGTCGTACATGTAGTACGCGAGCACGGTCGAGCTTTCGAATGGCCCGCCGCCCGTCATCACGGAGATGAGATCGAAACTGCGCAGCGCACCGATGACCGTGACCACCACGGCCATGAACGTGACGGGCCGCAGCTGCGGCAGGATAACGTGCCAAAGCATGGTCCAGCCCTTCGCGCCTTCCATGCGCGCGGCCTCGATCTGCTCGCTGTTGAGCGTGGTGAGGCCCGTGAGATAGAGGATCATGCAGTACGCGGTTTGCGGCCAGAGCGCCGCGAAGATGATGCCCGGCGTGGCGTAGTTCGGGTCGCCGAGCACGGGAATGCCGCGGCCCAGCATGAGCGCAAGCAGGCCGAACGTGGGGTCGTAGAACCACGAGTAGATGAGACCCACCACCACGCCGGAAAGCACGAACGGCGCGAAGAACAGCGACTTGACGATGCGGATGCCGCCCACGGCCTGGTTGAGGTACAGCGCGATCGCGAGGCCCATCGGCGGCGCGAGCAGGAACAGCACCAGCCAGATCACGTTGTTCTTGAGCGCCGTGTAGAACGTGGGCGAGTGGAACAGCTCTATGTAGTTCGCGAGACCGACGAAACTCGCTTCGGTCATGCCGTCCCAGTTATAGAGCGAGAGACGCAGCGTGGAGAGAATCGGCCAGATCACGTAGACCGCGAACATGATGACCGCGGGCGCGAGAAAGAGGCACGCGGCACGGCGCTGGCGCCGCGCGGTGGGCGACGCGCGGCGGCGCGGCTGAATGCCCCGACCGCTTGCGTGCGGCATGCCGCCGTTCTCGCCACTGGCCGGCGCGGCGCCGTCCACGCGTTGCGCAACGGTGTGACTCACTGCCTGTCTCACGGCAAAAACCTCCACTTGATTACCCGGCGGGCAGCGCCGACGCACCACCCGCCTTCGCTTCGAACACCTTACTTCTTGTAGATCCGCTGCCGCGTCTGCTCCAGCTGCGCGAGAATCGAGTCGAGCTTGGTCGGATCGGACACGAACTGCTGCATGCCCTTCATGCCTTCGTCGGCCATTTCCTTCGTCATGTCCCGGTCATAGAACTGCGCAATGCCGCCCTTGGTGTTCGAGAGGATCTGGAAGCCGATCTTCGAAATCGGGTCCTCGGGCTCCGGCGACTTGCTGTTGGCCGAAAGCGAACCCAGCCCCTTGGCAAGCTGCGCGCCGACATCCGGCGTCTCCGCAAACGCGAGGAACGCACGCGCATCGGCCTTGTTCTTCGCCTTGCCCGGAATATGCAGCGATTCGACCGGACCGTCTTCGGCGGTCGGCACGTTCGGGTCGATGATCGGGAACTGGAAGTAGCCCATCTGCTGCTTGACCGTCGGGCTGAAACCGCCCGTGATGAAGGTGCCCATCAGCATCATTGCGGCCTTGCCCTGGAACAGGAACGGCTGCGCCGCATCGAGATCGTACGAGAGCGAATTGGGAATGAAGTCGCCGTCGTCGAGCAGCTGCTTCCACGTCACGTAGACCTTCTTCACGCGCGGGTCGGTGTACGGCACTTCGCCCGCCATCAGCTTCTGGTGGAACGCGTTGCCGTTCAGGCGCAGGTCCAGATAGTCGAACCAGCCCGCCAGCGTCCACGCGTCGCGCCCGGCCACGGCGATCGGCGCAATGCCCGCGGCCTTGAGCTTCTTGCAGGCGTCGAGGAATTCATTCCACGTTTTCGGCTCGCTCTTGATACCTACCTTGTCGAACAGGTCCTTGCGATAGAACATGCCCCACGAGTAATACACCGTGGGCGCGGCGTACTGCTTGCCCTGGTACGACGACGCTTCCTTCGTCGAGGCGTACATGCTGTCCCAGTTGTTCTTCTTCCAGTCGTCCGAAAGGTCCGCGAAAAGGCCGCGCTTCGCGTAGTAGGCCATGCGCTCGCCGTCGTGCCAGTTCACGATGTCGGGCGGCGCGGTCGTAAGCCAGTTCGGCAACTGGACCTTGTAGGCCTCCTCGTCGACGAACGACACCTTTACGTCGGTGCCGGGGTGCGTCTTCTTGAACTCGTCGATCACCTGTTCCCACACGGCGCGCTGGCTTGCGCCCTTGTAGGCAATGTTCATTTCGAGCGTGCCGGCCCGCGCCGCGCTCGCAAACGTGCCTGCAAGCGCGCCCGCCGCCAGCGTCGCAGCAACGAGCAGGGTGCGTGGTCTGAAGGTCTTGCCGATCATGCGTGTCTCCTTGGTTATACGTCGTTGTCGGTGCTGCATCGTCAGGAACTGCGCAATACATCTATTTGCGTCTATTGCGAACGGTAGGCGCTCACGCCCTGCGGCTCTATCGTACGCGAGCCGATCACGTATGCATCGTCGGGAATATCCGCAGAAAGCGTGTGCGTGCCCGGCCCGTAGTTGAACACCCAGGTGAAGCCGCCGCGCCGGCTCACGCGGATCGCGTCGCCGAGCGGCTGCGGCGTGAGGCCTGCCTCGCGCGCCACGCGCGCAAAGAGCGCCTGTGTGCTCGCCTCGTCGAACAGGCTCGCGAGGTAGTGAACGGCGCCGCTCTTCACATAAGCGGGATGGCCGTCGCTGAACGTCGCGCGCACTTCCGGCACGGCCCATTCGTTTTCGCCGGTGTTGGCGCCGAGTTCGATCAGATCGCGCCAGTGGCGCGCGTGGCCTTTGTGCGCGCCGTCCAGTTCGAATCGCACCGGCTCGCTGATGTTGGGCCGCAGCGACTCCACGCGCCACACGCGCAGCGGCAGCAGCGCCGCGAGCGGCCCCGGCGGCAGGTTGGCGGGAATCTGCAGATCGGCGGTTTTCGAGCCCGTGCGCGGGCCGATCACCACTTGCGCGCCCGAACTGGCGAGGCGCTGCGCGAAGTCGTCGGGCACGACGGGCAGCGGCGGCACGACCACGAGCCGGTAACCGTCGAGCGGCGCGTGCACCGAAACGATATCCACGTCGAAGCCGAGCGCGCGCAGCGCCGAGTAGTACTCGACAGCGAAGCGCGGATAGTGGAAATCCGCGCCCTGTGGATGAATCTCGAACAGCCACTTCGCTTCGTAATCGAGCACGAGCGCAACCGGCGTCTTCACGTCGAAGTCGCGGCCGCCCTTCGCCGCCACGAGCACGGCCTCGATTTCCTCGGCCACGCGCGCCGCCTCCGCACTGCCGAGATCGGGGCGGTTGTCGGGCGTATTCAGGCCCGCGTGCATCTGCTCCTGCGCGAACGGCGCCTGGCGCCAGCGGAAATACGACACGCAGCCCGCGCCGTGCGCGAACGCTTCCCAGCTCCAGAGGCGCACCATGCCCGGCAGCGGCGCGGGGTTCCACTGGGCCCAGTTCACGGGGCCCGGCTGCTGCTCCATGACCCAGAACGGCAGTTTCGACATGCCGCGATACACGTCGTGATTGAACGAGGCGAAGTCCGGATGGCCGGTGCGCAGATAGCGCGCCTTCACGTCGGGCGCGTACCACTGCTGATCGAGCGCGCCGAGCGGATAGCTGTCCCACGTCGCGACGTCGAGATCGGCGGCGACCTTGTAGTGATCGAACTCCATGAAGAGCTGCATGAAGTTGTGCGCGATGGGACGGCCCGGCGAATGCGCGCGCAGGATATCCACCTGCATGCGGTTGTAGCGCTGCACTTCGTCGGAGGCGAAGCGCTGGTAGTCGAGCCGGTGCGACGGATGCGCCTCGGTCACGGTGCCAACGGGCGCCTCGATTTCGTCGAAGCTGCGGTACTCCATGCTCCAGAACACGGTACCCCAGGCGGTGTTGAGCGCGTCGATGCTGCCGTAGCGCGCCCTGAGCCATTCGCGAAACCGTTGCACCGCCGCCGGCGAGTAGCTGACCACCGTTTGATGGCAGCCGTACTCGTTATCGGTTTGCCAGTACGCGACGGCGGGATGCTGGCCATAACGCGCGGCGACCGCCTCGCAGATGTGCCGCGAAGCCTCGTAATACGCCGGCGACGAAAAATCGTAGTGGCGCCGCGAGCCGAACCCGCGCACGCGGCCATCGGCGCCCACGGGCAGGATGTCCGGATGCTGGTCGATCAGCCACTTGGGCGGCGTGGCCGTGGGCGTGCACATCACCACTTGCAGGCCGGCGTCGCCGAGCGTGTCGATCGCGCGATCGAGCCAGCCCCAGTCGAATTCACCGGGCGTCGGCTCGATGCGGCTCCACGCAAATTCGGCGATACGCACCTGCGCGATGCCGAGCGCCTTCATGCGCGCGGCGTCGTCCTTCCACATGGCCTCCGGCCAGTGCTCCGGGTAATAGCAGACTCCAAGACGCATCCCTGTGTCCTCGCTTGTTGTTGTCATGCGGGTTGATCGGCGGTGGCGAGCGGCGCGACGGCAAAGCCGTCTTCCGCGAACAGATGGCAGGCGCTCGCGTTCGCACGGAACTGCACGGTGTCGCCGCTACCCAGCCGGGCATCGCCGGGCGCCTTGGCGACGAGCACCGCCCCGCCCGGCTGCTCGAGATGCACATAGCTGTGCTCGCCGAGCTCCTCGACCAGCGTGATGGCGCGCGCAATCGTCAAGGCATCCTGAGCATCGCTCGAGGTGCGCGAGGCTATGCCATCCGCCACCAGCTCGAGATGCTCGGGACGCACGCCGAACGTAACCGCCGCGCCCACGGCGAGCCGCGCGCCCTGCACCGGCAGCCGCACGGTTTCGCCGCTTTCGTCGAGCGTGACGCTCACGCCGTTCGCCTCGATGGCGGCCACGCGCGCCGGCAGAAAGTTCATGCGCGGCGAGCCGATGAAGCCCGCCACGAAACGGCTCGCGGGCCGATGATAAAGCTCGAGCGGCGCGCCCACCTGGGCGATGCTGCCGTACCGTTCGGTATCCTTACCGCTATGCAGCAGGACGATCTTGTCGGCGAGCGTCATCGCCTCGATCTGGTCGTGCGTCACGTACACCACGCTCGCCTCTTCGAACTGGCGATGCAGGCGCGCGATCTCGATACGCGTCTGGCCGCGCAAGGTGGCATCGAGATTGGAAAGCGGCTCGTCGAACAGGAACACGCCGGGCTCGCGCACGATCGCACGGCCAATCGCCACGCGCTGCCGCTGGCCGCCCGAAAGCGCCTTGGGGTGACGCTCGAGCAGCGCCTCGAGCTGCAGAATGCGTGCGGCTTCGCGCACCTTGCGATCGATCTCGGCCTTCGGCGTTTTTGCGAGCTTGAGGCCGAACGCCATGTTCTCGTACACGGTCATGTGCGGGAACAGCGCGTAGCTCTGGAACACCATGGCCACGCCGCGTTGCGCGGCTGGCACGTCGTTCACGAGCTTGCCGCCGATCGAAATATCGCCGTCGGTCACGTCCTCCAGGCCCGCGATCATGCGCAGCAGCGTGGACTTGCCGCAGCCCGAAGGGCCGAGGAATACACAGAACTCGTTTCTGCCGATCTCCAGATCGACGTTGCGAATCACCGGCGCATTCTCGCCGTATGCCTTCTGAACGCCGCGCAACGAAATGCTCGCCATCGTCCCGTCTCCATGTTCTAATCAGCACGAAACGGAGATTAAGCGCTTAATCAGCAGCCCATAAAAGAGCGATCGCTGATGCGATCTGGCTGCCTTGTCTCCGATATTCGCTTTGATTGTCGGGCCAATGTTGCAGTGCCCGTCACGATCATGCAAATGTTGAATCGCCTTCCCATATTTTGAGATGGACGTTTGAGAACCCATGCCGACCCTGAACGAAGTCGCGCGCCGCGCCGGCGTCACGCCGGCCACCGTCTCGAACGTCCTGCGCGGGCGCGGACGCGTGGGCGAAGCCACGCGTCAACGCGTGCTCGAAGCGGTCCAGGCGCTCGGCTATCGCCCGCATTTGTCGGCCCGCGCGCTCGCTGAAGGGCGGCCGCCCACCATCGCGCTCATGGTGTCGAGCATCGCGAACCCGTTCTATCCGGAGTTCGCGCTCGCCGTGGAGAATGCGCTGCGGCGCAGCGGGCGCTTCCTCATCATCTGCAATACGGATGGCGACCCGCAAACGGGCCGCGCCTACCTCGAACAGATTGCGGGCACGCTCTCCGCGGGCGTGCTCGTGATGAACGCCAATCTCGACTTTGCCGACCTGCGCGCCACCGTGCGGCGCGGCGCGCCGGTCGTGCTGTGCATGTGGGAGCGGCCGCTCGACCCGCCGGGCCTGCCGTGCGTGGCTGTGGACTTTCGGCGCGCGGGGGAGCTTGCCGCGCAGCATTTGCTGACGCTTGGGCATCGGCGCATCGGCGCGATCGTCGGCAGCAAGGTTTCGGGCATTCACGCGGCGCGCTATGACGGCTTCGTCGCGGCCATGCAGGCCGCCGGGCTCGACGGCGCGGGCGCGCCCGTACGCTACGCGCCGGATACGACGCAAGGCGGCTACGCAGCCACGAGCGAGTTGCTGGCGCGGCACCCCGACCTCACCGCGATCTTCGCGACCAACGACCTGCCCGCGCTCGGCGCGATGCAGGCCGCCGCCGATCTCGGGCTCGACGTGCCGCGCGAGCTTTCCGTGGTCGGCATCACCGATATTCAGCTGGCGCGCGAGTCACGGCCCGCGCTCACGACCGTTGCGGTCGCAACGACCGAGGCGGCGGAGCTGGCCGTCGAGCTGCTCACGGAACTGGTCGAAGCGCCGGATTCGGCCGCCGGCGCGACGGCGCGCGTATGCGTGGTCCCGGCGCCGCGGCTGGTCGTGCGGGCTTCGACGGCGGCGCCGCGAGCGAAAGGCTAACGAAAGAATTCGCATGGCAAGTCCCACCCAGCGCAAAGAACCCATACGCAAACGTTAAGGTTCCCTCCAAACCATCCGTTAAACACGATGGCGCTGCACCTGTGCACCGCCGCGAAAAATACAAATCGAAGATGGCTGGAGAAAAACGAACGTGAAGCGAACAACGTTGAATCAGAAAGCCTGGGGCATCGTCGGGCTGCTATGGATCTCGCTCGTCGTGCTGGTGGTGGCCAACGCCTTCATGACGCGCTCGGGGATGGTGACGGACCGCAAGACCCTGGTCGAGCAGGAGACGCAAACCGCCTTGGGCGTGGTCTCGTACTACCAGAAGGAAGCCGCCGCCGGCCACCTGAGCGCAGACGACGCGAAGCGCCTCGCCATCGCCACGCTGCGCGGCACGCGCTACGGCGGCGACCAGAGCGGCTACTTCGGCATTTACGACAGCAACGCCGTGGCGCTGCTCGTGCCGCCCAAGCCGGAGATGGAAGGCAAGAGCCAGGCGAACATGACGGACCCGCGCGGCACGCATGTGGCGCTCGAGATCGTCAAAAGCTCGTCCACGGGCGGCGACGGCTACAGCAGCTACTGGTGGCCGAAGCCGGGCAAGAGCGCGCCGGTCGAAAAGATCACGTATTCCGCCCTCGTGCCGGGCTGGGACTGGCACATCTTCACCGGCATCTACACCGACGACATCGACGACGCCTTCCGCAGCGCGCTGATCAGCAACCTCCTGCTCGTGACGGTGATCGGCACGGCCGTGACGCTCGGCCTCATGTGGCTCATCGGCACGATCCGCCGCAGCCTGGGCGGCGAGCCGGACTACGCCTCGCAGATCTGCCAGCGCATCGCCGAAGGCGATCTCACGGCCCATGTGAATCTCGCGCCCGGCGACCAGCACAGCCTGCTCCATTCGATGCAGCAGATGCAGCGCCAGCTGGTCGAAACCGTGCAGCGCATCCAGACCTCGGCCGAATCGATCACGACGGGCGCCAAGGAAATCGCGGCGGGCAACCTGGACCTTTCCTCGCGTACCGAAGAGCAGGCCGCCTCGCTCGAGGAAACGGCCGCCAGCATCGAAGAGCTCACGACCACGGTCAAGCACAACACCGACAACGCGCGCCAGGGCAACACGCTCGCGGTGAACGCATCGGAAGTCGCCGCGCGCGGCGGCGAGGTCGTGCGCCGCGTGGTCGAAACGATGAACGAGATTTCGAGCAGCTCGCAGCGCGTGGAGCAGATCATCGGCGTGATCGACGGCATCGCCTTCCAGACCAACATCCTCGCGCTCAACGCGGCCGTGGAAGCCGCGCGCGCCGGCGACCAGGGCCGCGGCTTCGCCGTCGTGGCGGGCGAAGTGCGCAGCCTCGCACAGCGCAGCGCGACCGCCGCCAAGGAGATCAAGGACCTGATCGGGCAGTCGGTGGCGCAGGTGTCGGAAGGCACGAAGCTCGTCGACGAAGCGGGTAAGACCATCGACGAGGTGGTGATTTCGGCGCGCCGCGTGGCCGACCTGATGGGCGAAATCGCGGCGGCTTCCGAGGAGCAGCACACCGGCATCGAGCAGGTGAACCGCGCCGTCGCCCAGATGGACGAAGTGACGCAGCAGAATGCGGCGCTCGTGGAGGAAGCATCGGCCGCGGCGCAGTCGATGGCGGCGCAGTCGAACGGCTTGCGCGACGTCGTGACGGTGTTCCGGGTCGGGGCGCAGGCAGAGTCGGCGGTTGCGTCGGCGGTGGCAGCGCCCGCCCAACGCGCGCGTGCCGTGCGCCCGGCTGCACCGCTCAAGCGCCCTGCCCCCGCGAAGGCCACGCAAACCACGCCGGCCCGCAAGGCCGCGAACCCAGCGCCCGCAGTCACGGCAAAGGCGGCTGCCGCCAGCCCCGTGGCCACCGCCTCCAACGAAGCGGCAGACTGGGAAACGTTCTAATCGCGGGTCAGGAAGTCATCACGCAAGGCGCCCGCCCCCAGCGGGCGCGCCTTGCGCCGCCCGCCACGCGGCAAACGTGATCAACCCGGGCGCAAGACCCGGATCGCCGATACGCGTCCAGCTCGTATGCGTGTCGTCGAGTCCCGCCACCGGCTGCGGCGTGGCGAACTCCACGCGCGACATGCCGGGCCGATACGCCTCGTTCGGCCAGTAAACCGGCATGACGCGGCGCGCCGCCATTTCCTCGCGCAACGTTTCGGGGCCGCCTTCGTCGGTCACGACATCGCATTGCGCCGCCCAGTCGTGACTGTCCCACGCGAGAAATACGCCGGCGTTGCCTTCGGCGTCGAAGGTGAGCACGGCGTTCTGCTCGGGGCGCCAGTAGTACTCGACGATGCGCTCGCGCAGCGCGACTTCGTGCAGCAGGTCGGCGATGCGCCGGTTCGCATAGATCGCGCCCACGCCATGCACGCCGATATGGCCGCGCCGCGCGCAGAACTTGCGCTTGGCGTCGTCGATCGCGCCGCGCAGCTTGCGGGTCATGGCGGGATCGGACTTCTTCACGTAGAAGTCGATCAGCCCCGCGTTGAACGCCTCCACCGCGTGTGATTCGTCGGCCGTGGCCGTGAGCAGGATGCGCGTGCACGCCACGTCCTTCGCGGCGGCCAGGAAGTCGACGCCGGTCATCTCCGGCATTTCGTAGTCCACGACGAGCGCGGCGATATCGCCAAAGCGCGCCGCGTCGGTCATCACGTCCTCGCCCAGCGCGTTGCCGCCGCGCTTCTCGAACTCCGACCATGCCGCGCCCGCAGCGGGATTGCGCGCACTCTGCCGCGCCTCGTGCGAAGCGACGAAGGCCAGCGCCTCTCTCGCACTCGTGAAGTAGCGGTCCGTGCCCGCGCCCGGAAAGAGGCCGCGCAGCGCGTAGAGGAAGTCGGGGCTGTCGTCGAGAAAAACGACGGAGACGGGATGGTAAACCGGCTGTCTGACGATGGAACTCATGCTGGATCTCGGTAAGCGCGCTTCGCCTCATGCGGCGCACCCGACACCCGGATCTGCACCGCGAGGAAAACATGTGGATTATGCGGCGTCTCGCCTGGACACAGCAACCCGAAGCCGCAGGTGCGCGGTCAATCAAACACGCGCAAACGTTATCGCACCCAGCGTGCATGAAGCGGTTTGCGTATGTGGGGAGCACGGTTTTGGATGAAGAGGAACACGAAGAGAATGGTGCATGCCTCCCTTTCTCCGGAGGCACGCGCGGCTGCCGCCTGCAGCCCCTATCTGGAGTCACTCTGATGTACGCACGCGAATCCATTCCCGCCTTCCTGTCCCGTGGCACCGCCGGATTCTCCGACGAAATCATGGAAGCTACGCCGACCAAAACGTTCCATCACGTCATCGACATCTACCTGAAGGACTCGAACGCGTTCATGAACACGTATTTCGCCCGCTATTTCGAATGGCAGGGCATTTGCCGCGAACGCTGGTTTCACGAGTGCATTCACAACAATCTGCTCGCCTCGGGCGGCGTGTTCGTCACCAAGCGCGCACACCAGGAATACGTGCAGGAAACCTTTCCGTTCCAGCGCGTGGATTGCTACCTCAACACCTTCCAGGTGCGTCAGTGCTCCGCGTATCTCGTGTTCCGCTTTTGCGTGGACGGGCGGCCCGTTTCGCTCGGCTATCAGCAGATTCTCTTTGCCGGCACCGACAAGCGCATTCGCCGCTTTCCGCCCGGCATCATCGAGCGCGTGAAGGAATACGAACTGGTCCTGCCTTCGGGTTCGAACTGAGCGGATTGAACCCGGCTATCTGAACTAGCCCGCGAAATCCTGCCCCGCCGGAAAGCGGCGGGGCTTCGCCGGTGCGTCGTGCAGCGCGCGGTCGGCACTCGTGCCGGGCTCGGGCAGGCGGATCGTGAAGGTGGTGTGCACGTGCGGCTCGGACTCGCAGGCGATCGTGCCGCCCAGCGCCTCGGCCACGCGGCGGCAGAACGTGAGGCCCATGCCGGCGCCGCGCCCATGCGCCTTGGTCGAATAGAACGGATCGAACACGCGCGGCAGGACATCGGCGGGAATGCCGCAGCCGTTGTCGATGAAGCGCAGCACGCAAAAGCCCGCTTCGCTCGTCGCGCCGATCTGAACGCGGCCCACGTAGTCGCTCACCCTGTCGATTCTTTCGGCCATTTCCGCGTGAATCGCGAAGAGCGCGTTCTTGAGCAGATTGAACAGCACGAACACGACGAGCGAATCCGAACCCGAGAAACTCAGCTGCGCGTCGATGGGCGCCACCTCCACCATGTCGCGCTCGCCAGTGCGGAATGGAAAGCGCTCGAGCGCGGCATTCACGCAGGAGCGCACCGGGTAGGTCTCGAAGCTGCGGCGGTCGAGCCGGTCGAGCGTGAACGAAGCCAGCGACATTTCCACCACCGTGCTCGTGCTGTCCACCTGGCGGCGTATCGAGGTGGCGAGCGAGGACAGGCGCTCCGACTGCCCGGGATAGAGTCCGTCCACGCACAACTGGTGCTGCACGGCGAGCTGGTAGCCGCGCATGAGTTCGGGCAGCACGTTGCCGATTTCCTCTGCATGCATGCCGATGGCCGCGAGCGGCGTGGCGACCTCATGCGCCACAGTGGCCGCGATGAGGTACGGGCGCATGAGGCCGTAGCGCACGATCGTGACCGCGAGAATGCCAAGGCTGATCGCGATGAACACGGCGCCCACCGGATAGAACGCGAGCCCGTAATTCACGGCGTAGTCGGTGGCGGCGAGCGCGTACAGGCCGAGGCTCACGAAGCACAGGTCGAGCAGCTTGCGGCGGTCGTGCGCGTGCGTCTGGCCGCGCGCGGCGTACAGCAGCCAGGCGCTGCGGCACGCGAGCAGCACGGTCTGCGCCACGTGCACGGGATGCAGCATGCCCGCCTTCGGATACTTGCCGAAGAAGAACGTGCCGTAGCCGTCCACGACGGCATCGCTCAGCAGCAGCAGCGCCGCGAGCAGCACGCTGAGCAGGTACGAGGCGATCAGGAGCGGGCGTTCGCCGCGCCGGGCGCTCACTTCGGTCACGAAGTGATAGAACGTGGTGGGCAGAAACAGGATGAAGAAGTAGCCGACCTTGACGAGCACGGCGGACAGCTCGGGATCGGACGTCTGGAACAGAAACGCCCAGGTGCCCTGCCAGAAGAACGTGGTCGCGCACATCAGGGCGAACGGCACCGAGAGGCGCGTGAAGCCCTCAGTCAGGAGCACGTAGACGCCGAATCCGAGAAATAATGCGGACACGAACGCTGGCAGGATCGAATACATAGTCTGTCGCGTGGGTTCTTGTTCTTACCGACCTGGTTGGCGCGGCGCGTTCCCTGCAGCGTTCCCCGTGCGCCCGATGTGCGATTCGCGGGCCGGATCTCGCCGCCCGATGCAGGGCGCATGAAATGCGCGCCGATCGAATCGATTTTGCCGATTATCGCCGCTAATCCCTCGTTGCGGCGAAATTTTGCCGCTATCGGCGACGCCGCCATGTGCCACGAATCCGTCATGGCCCAAATTCGGTCGAATTGGCAGAAAACCACGCCATCCGTCGATTGAGGACAACCCTGGCGCCGCCCAGAATAGAGGTCATCATCCACCCCGACGGAGCACCCAGATGACCCCGACCCTTGCCGATGTCGCCATCCCCGACAGCAAGCTCGCCCGCGAAATCACCGAACTCGTGCGCGACACCGAATCGCCGCTGCTGTTCCATCATTCGAGTCGCGTCTATTATTTCGGCGCCCTGGCCGGGCGCAGGCTCGGCCTGAAGTTCGATCGCGAACTGCTCTACGCCGGTGCAATGTTTCATGACATGGGCCTCACGCACGCGCACAGCAGCGAGCACGAGCGCTTCGAAGTGGACGGCGCGAATGCCGCGCGCGATTTCCTGCGCGGCCACGGCATCTCGCAGCACGACATCGACCTCGTGTGGACCGCCATCGCGCTGCATACGACGCCGGGCATCCCGCAGCACATGCATCCGGTGATCGCGCTCGTCACCGCGGGCGTCGAAATGGACGTGCTCGGCATTGCCTACGACCGCTTCAGCGACACCGAGCGCGAGGCCGTGGTCCACGCGCACCCGCGCAGCGAGCACTTCAAGGAGGACATCATCCAGACCTTCCATGACGGCATCAAACACAAGCCCGCCACCACGTTCGGCAACGTCAAGGCCGACGTGCTCGCGGACAAGGACCCGCACTTCCATGCCGGCAACTTCTGCAGCGTGATCCGCCATTCGGCCTGGCGCGGGTGAGTGACTCCGGAGGCGATCCGGGACATCTGACGCGGCATGCGGCGCGATTCTGACAGGCGATGCTATGCTCATCGCGATGCCCGCAAACGCGCTGCCGGGCCACGCCGCAACGCGATGCGCGCGTCCAGTCGCAGTCCCCGGGGGCTTCATGCAGCACACGCCAGGCCGCACGCGGCCGCACGGCTTCTCCAGCATGGTCATGAAACGCCCGCACCTCGTCGTGACGGTGTGCTTTCTTGTGGCGATGGCGCTGGTGAGCGGCGTGGGCCTGCGCCAGCTGTACCAGATGACGCGCTACGACCTCCATAGCCGCCAGCGCGACCTCGAGGTGCGCGCCGTGGGCGTGGACGCGCTGATCTCCGCGGAGCGCCGGCGCCTGCTGTTCCTGCGCGACTATGCGGAACGCATCCTCGAATCGCCGAGCCAGCAGCGCGCCGGCTTGCAGAATCCGAAGGCGCAGGCCGCGCTGCGCGACAGCGGCGCGCTGCAATGGACGGCTCCCGGCGCGATGGATGGACCGCTCGTGTTCGGCACCAATGCGCAAGGGCTCGCGGGCATCGAGGGGTTTCACCGCGACGCCGCCACGCTGCCCGCCGACATCGTGCTCGCGCGCGCGATCAGCCCGCTTCTTGCGATCAGCCAGCACGCCGACGCGGTGCAAAGCACGGTTGCGTACATCTCGGCCAACGGCCTGTACGTGCTCTCGCCCGAACGCCCCGACGCGCACGCGCCCGACCTGTTGCGGCGCTTCAGCACCATGCCCTACTACCGCCTGCATGTCACGGGCCAGAATCGGGGGCGCGATATCGTCTGGACTCCGATCTATACCGAGTCGAAAAAGAGCGAGGCGATCGCCACGCTCAGCGCGCCCGTCTACGCGAACGGCCAGTTTCGCGGCGCCGTGGTGATGGACGTCGCGCCCTCGCGCCTGCTCTCGCTCCAGCTCGCCACCTCGAACCTGACCGACGACGAGGCGCCTGCCGAGTTCGGCCTCCTGAACAGCAACGGCGACCTCGTCTATTTCGTCAATGGCGAGATCACGGCGCGGCGTCCCGCGCGGTTCGATCCGCATCTGCTCGACGTGGCGCGCGCGTCGGCGACGGCATGGATGAAGCGCGGCAAGGGTTACGCCGTACGCTCGGGCCGCTACCTGCTGTTCCAGCACGTGGGCGAGACGCACTGGATGCTGCTCGCGGACACGGACGACTCGGAACTCACGCTCGCGGCCGCTCGCCGCGTGTTCAACAGCCCGCTGATCGTCGCCTGGCTGGCCATCGCGGTGCTGCTCGTCGGCACGCTGCGCATCGTCAAGCACATATTCGGCCAGTACGTCGAGGCGAGTACGCGGCTCGAAACGCTCGCGCGCAGCGATCCGCTCACCGGCCTCGCGAACCGGCGGCGCTTCCAGGAAGCGTTCGACGAGACGCTGGAGCGCGCCGCCCGCGAAGGCGGTGAAGCGGCGACGCCCGCCGTCGCGATGCTGATGCTCGATATCGACTACTTCAAGCGCGTGAACGACCGCTTCGGCCACGCGGCGGGCGACCGCGTGCTGGTGATCTTTGCGGAGATCCTGCGCAACAACCTGCGCAGCGCGGAAATGCCCGCGCGCGTGGGCGGCGAGGAGTTCGCGGCGCTGCTGCCCGGCGCGGATCTCGCCACGGCGGCGGGTGTGGCCGAACGCATCCGCCGCGCGGTCGAAGCGCACGCCGCGGATGCGGCGCATGGCGCCGGCGCGCCGGGCGAGGCCGTGAACCCCGATGCGATTGCGTTCACCGTCTCGATTGGCGTAGCGGCCAGTCCCGCCGACTGCCCCGCCCATTACGAAGCGCTCATGCAGGTCGCCGACCGGCGGCTCTACGCCGCAAAGGAAGGCGGTCGCAATCGTGTCGTTGCAGAGGATTCCCGATCGATCGATGCCGCCCGCGCCTGACCTGCGCTTGACGCCCGCTGGCCGTTCTCATGCGTCACGCATGAGCGGGGGCGCCGGCGGCCACGGCGATTGCGCTCGCGCGCCGGACAGCAACGCGTCGCCGCCAGCGGAAAGACGCTACCATCGGCAGCGGCGATCGACGAAGGCCGCGCGCCGCCTTCGTTCGCGACGCCGGAGCCCGACCGTACACCATGAGCAGCCGACTCACCGCCCTGACGACGTTCTGTGTCGTGGCGTTCGCCGTCATGGCAACGCTCACGGCCGCGGTGTACGCGTCGGATGCCGTGTTCGAACGCCAGCAGCGCCGGCACGTGGACGTCTTTTCGCATCGCGCGCTGCTGCGCGCCGACCTGGTGACCGCCGAAGCCGAGTCCGCCCTGCGCGAGCTGATGTCATACTCCGACGCGCCGTGCACGAGCGAGCACACGCAGCGCCTGCGGCATGTCGAGGAACAGTATCGATACATTCGCGAAGTCGCCACGACCGATGGCGTACGGCTGCACTGCAGTTCGCAACGCGGCACCATCGATACCGCGTTGCCGCCGCCCGAATGGACCTATGCCCAAAGCTTCACCGCCTGGCATACCGAAGTCGGCAGGCCCGGCACTGAGCGGCGCATGCTCAACATGCGCCTCGGCAATCACGTCGTGGTGATCGATCCGCGCTTCTACCTCGATATCGTGCCGCTCGACGACACCATCGAGCTGACCGTGCTCGAAACGCAGGACGGCGCCGTGATTTCAAGCTGGACGAACACCGACCATGCCCTCGTACGCGCAGCGCTGCAGCGCACCAGCGGGAGCCCGTATTTCGAGGGACGCTATTACGTCGTCGAGCGCTCGCAGCGCTACCCCATCGCGGTGGTCGCGTACGAGCCCGAGGAACGCATGCGCCGCAACCTGTCCGCGCAACTGAGGACCATGATCCCGCCCGCGCTCGTCCTGAGCGCGATCGGCACGTGGCTCGTCCTGCGCTGGCGCCGCAAGCTGCGCACGCCGCGCAACGCGATGCTGCAGGGCATCCGGCGGCGCCAGTTCGTGGCGTGGCTGCAGCCGCTCGTCTCGCTGGAGAGCGGGCGCTGCGTCGGCGCGGAAGCGCTCGTGCGCTGGAAGCTCGAAGACGGCACCATCGTCGCGCCGGACACCTTCATTCCCATGGCGGAATCGCTCGGTCTCGCCGAGCCCATCACCGATCAGGTCATACGTTCCGTGTTCGAGGGCGTGGGCGCCGTGCTCGCGCGTCGCCGCGATCTGCACGTCTCGCTCAACCTTGCCGGCAAGGATCTCGCCGGCACACGCGTGCTCGAAACCCTCAAGGCGAACCTCGCGAAATATGCCGTGCGCGCCGAACAAATCTGGTTCGAAGCGATCGAGCGCACGCTCATGGATACGGCCAGCTCCGCGCCCGTTCTCGAAGCATTTCGCGCGGCCGGCCACCGCATTTTCATCGACGATTTCGGCACGGGGTATTCGAGTCTCTCGTATCTGCAAGACTTGCCGGTGGACGGCATCAAGATCGACCGCGCGTTCATCCGCTCGCTGGCGAGCGGCGAGGAAATGAACAAGATCGTGCCGCACATCATCGAAATGGCGCGCAGCCTCGACCTGCTGATGGTCGCCGAGGGCGTGGAAACCGAGGCGCAGGCGCAGTATCTGCGCGAGCACGGCGTGCAGTTCGCGCAGGGCTGGCTCTATGCGAAGGCCATGCCCGCCGACGAATTCCTGCGCTACCTGGAGCGTGAAGCGGCGCGCACGCGCGAGACGTGAGCGTGACGCACGCTCAGGCGAACGAACCCGGCGACGCGGCGTGCGGCAGCCCGCCGGGCAAGTCCGGGAATGCCACGCCGCCGGACCGCGCCGCGGCGGCCCTGCTGAGCACGGCGCTGTCGTAGCCGCGACCCGCAAAGCGCACGACATCGACGAGACTAAAGCCTTGTGCGCGATAGAACGCGATCAGGTGGGAGGCGGGAAACGGCGTGTCGAGCGCGAGCTGCGTGTAGCCGCGCGCAGCCGCCCACCGCCCCGCGAACGCGAGCAGCGCACGGCCGATACCGCGGCTTTGCCATTTTGGCTCGATGCCGAACTGATGGACCGAAGCCACGCTGCGCTGGCGATAATGTTCGCACTGCGAATGGCTGTCGTGACCTTCCACCGTGAGCGTACCGACGATCCTGCCATTGCAGATGGCGACGAAGCAGTCGCCAGCCAGCGCGCGTTCACGCGTGAGGCTCGCTGCCTGATCGGCACACGAGCAGTGCAATCCGAGCGACGCGAGCCGCGAGAACGCACGATGCAGCAAACGCGTGAGCGCTTCCCATGAGTCGTGGCGCGGATCGAAGCGCCTCAGCACGAGCCGGCCGAGGCCGGGATGCACGGAAGTGATCTGCTCATCCGGGCGCTGGGTTGCACGCGAGATCGACATGGCGTCTCCAGTCGTTTCGATGCCCCCAGTCTAGGGTTGGTCCGTAAGGGCCACAAGAAAAAATGTCGTAAAAACCGGCGCGGATGGTGTGAATCAGAGGCGTAAGCGCGCTAGCCTTGCGCTGCCATGCGCTCCACCACGGCGAGCACGATGCGCTTCGCCGAGTCGATATGCGCCATGGTCGAGGCGCGCGCGCTGCGGGCGTTGCGTGCCAGGCAGGCTTCCAGGATGGCCTCGTGTTCGTGCTGAAACGAGGGCGTATCGGCAAGCAGCGTAATCTGCAGCCGCTCGTAGCGCTCCACCTGCGCGCGCAGTTCGCGGATCGCCGCCAGTTGCCGGGCGTTGCCGCACGCGCCGTAAAGCAGTTCGTGAAACTCGCGGTTGAGTTCGCCCTGCTTCTGTGTGGTGAGCGCCTCGCCCAGCAGCCGGTGAACGAGTTCCGCGCGGGCGAGCGTTTCGGGGTCGAGGCGCTTGACGCCCTGAAAGACCGCGTCGCCTTCGAGCAGCGCGCGCAAGCCGTAGATTTCTTCCACGTCCTGCACCGTGAGCATGCGCACGACCGCGCCGCGATTGCGGAAAATCTCGACGAGCCCCTCGCGCGCGAGCCGCTGGATCGCTTCGCGCAGCGGAATGCGGCTCACCTCGAAACGCTCCGCGAGATCGCGCTCGACGAGGCGCTCGCCGCCGCCCAGTTCGCCGCTGACGATCAGGTCGCGCAAGCCGGACGCAACCGCGTCCGCCGTGGAGTCGAATTTTGTTTCCATGCGTGTCATGTCCGGTTCGCGTCCGGTTCTCATCTGAGCCATTTCGGCATAATGGTATACCAAAATGCCGATTGCGTTCATAATGACGTACCCCCTTTCGAACGGACGGAGAGTCAGCATGGCGCATGGCGAACACACCTACCGCGTTTCGGTGCAATGGACGGGCAATCGCGGCAGCGGCACCTCGGGCTATCGCGACTACGACCGCGATCACGTGATCCGCGCGAACGGCAAGCCGAACATTCCGGGCTCGTCGGATCCAGCCTTTCGCGGCGACGGTTCACGCTGGAACCCCGAAGATCTGCTCGTAGCCTCGGCTTCGGCGTGCCACAAGCTCTGGTATCTGCACCTGTGCGCCGAGGCGGGCATCGCGGTGCTCGCCTATGAAGACGAGGCCGAAGGCACGATGGCCGATACGCCGCAGCGCGGCGCCTTCACGAAGATCGTGCTGCGCCCGCACGTGACGATCCGCGCGAGCGACAACCGCAGTCTCGCGGAGCGGCTGCATCACGCGGCGCACGAGCAGTGCTATATCGCCAACTCGGTCAACTTCCCCATCGTTTGCGAGCCGACCATCGAACTGGCTGCGTAACGGCTCGCGAACCCCGAGTCCGCTCCGGCACTCCCGCGAGTGCCGGCAAACAGGTCTCGATCACAAATTCCCAAGCGAAACGATAGATAACGTCCTTACGTCCGATCGCCCCCGGCGAAGCCTGCCCAAATAACTCGTATGCGATTTAATCTTATGCGCTTGACAAGGGGAAATTTCTCGTCCATTATGCATCGCATGCGATTCGATCTTATACGACGCATATGGTCCAACCCTGAAATCCATCAAGGAGCGCAACATGGCAACGATCGACAAAGTGCTGTTCTCGGGCAGCACCCACACCACCATCAATCACGACCCCGCGGCCCAACGCGGTGAATTCGGCGTCGTCGACCTCGAACTGACGTCTTCAAGCGGCGAAACCCTCGACATCGTCGCGACCGAACCGCATCCGCGCGCCGAGCAGCTGTTCGCCGGCGCATGGTCGGCCTGCTACATCTCCGCGCTCGCCATCGCGGCCTCGCTGAAGAAGGTCGCCCTGCCGGAGCACGCTTCGGTCGACATTCAGGTCGACGTCGGCCAGACCGGCGCCGCCTGGTTCCTGGGCGCGCACTTCACGGTCACGCTGCCGGGCATCGAGCAAAACGTGGCCGAGGCCATCGCACGCAGCGCCCATCAGATCTGCCCGTACTCGAAGGCCGTGCACGGCAACATCGACGTGAGCCTCACTGTCGTCACCGCATAACCGGCAACCGCAATTCACGCTTTCAGCCAAATTCACTGCAATTCACATTCACCTAGCGAGATCCGATCATGAAGACCCAATTCATCGCCAAGCTCCTCATCGCCCTTTCCGTCAGCGCAGCCGCCCCCGCATTCGCCAGCGGCTACGGCCCGGCCCCGTCCTATCGGCCCGAAGTCGGCGCACCGGCATCGCAACGCGGTCAGAGCGTGCAAACGCTCGCGGCCGAGCGCGCCGAAAGCGGCACCGCAGCGACGGCGTACGGCGGCATGGCCGACGCCACCTCGGCCGCGGGCAGCCGCGTCTCGATGGAGCGAAACAGCCTCTTCGCCCACCATTGATTGCGCCACCGCGTCGTGGCTGTTTCGCCGGGCATCGCGATGGCGATGTACGGCGGAACCGGTGTCGGCCTACGATATAATCGCAAGCGATTTATTCAAGTTTGCGAGCCATTGAGGCCTTTGCCTGAAGAGGATGACCATGAAATCGACGGACCACCCGGCGCAGGGCGCCACGCCCGCGCCGCTCGCAGACTACCTTTGCTTCGCGGTCTACTCGACCAATCTGGCGTTCGGCAAGGCGTACAAGCCGATCCTCGACGAACTCGGGCTGACCTATCCGCAGTACATCGCGATCATCGCGCTCTGGGAGCAGGACAACCAGACGGTGAGCGGCCTGGGCGAGAAGCTGTTTCTCGAATCCAACACGCTGACGCCGATGCTGAAAAAGCTCGAAGCGATGGGATACGTGCAGCGGCGGCGCGATCCGGAAGATGAGCGCCAGGTGCGTGTGAGCCTGACCGCCAGCGGCCGGAAACTGCGCGAAAAGAGCCTGAAAATCGCGGATCTCGCCGATGCGACCGGGCTGGGCCACGACGAATTCATGAAGCTGCAAAGGGCGATCGTGAACCTGCGCGCCAATCTGATTCGTTCACTCGACACCGAATAGCCGTCGCAGCCGCGCCCACGGATTTTGCGGACCGGCTTCGATCATCAATAGTCAGGACTACGACAAATACCGTGGTTGAGGGAAGGTATACGCACATCCAGTGCATCCTGCTCGCCACGGTCCAACGTCACCATCAGGAATTGCTATGTCAACCGATCTTCATCCCACACCGCTTTCGCGCCGGCGCTTCATCGGCGCCGCTGCCATCACGCTTGCAGGCGCCGCAATGAGCCGCTTCGCCTTCGCGGAATCGAAGCCGTCGGCCGGCGGACTCACGCAGATCGCCGCCGGCGATCCGTCTTCGATTCGCCCGCTGCGCGTGCATGCCCCGGAAGCGGCGCTGACCGACCTGCGGCGGCGCATCGTCGCGACGCAATGGCCCGAGCGCGAAACGGTCGACGACGCCTCGCAAGGCGTGCAGCTCGCAACCATGCAACGGCTCGCCAGCTACTGGGCCACCGACTACGACTGGCGCAGGGTGGAAGCGCGGCTCAACTCGCTGCCGCAATACGTCACGGAAATCGACGGGCTCGATATTCACTTCATCCATGTGCGCTCGACGCACGAGAACGCGCTGCCGATCGTCGTCACGCACGGCTGGCCCGGCTCGATCATCGAGCAGCTGAAGATCATCGAACCGCTGACCAATCCGACCGCGCATGGCGGGAGCGCATCCGATGCGTTCCACGTCGTCATTCCTTCGCTGCCGGGCTACGGTTTCTCGGGCAAACCGACGAAGACCGGTTGGGACCCGCAGCGTGTCGCTCGCGCCTGGGTCGTGCTGATGGACCGGCTCGGCTACAAGCGCTACGCCGCGCAAGGAGGCGACTGGGGCAATGCCGTGACGGAACAGCTCGCGCTGCTCAAGCCGGCAGGACTCGTGGGCATTCATACCAACATGCCCGCGACCGTGCCCGACGCTGTCGCCAGATCGCTCAAGGACGGCACGCCGCCCCCGGCCGGGCTGTTGCCGGAAGAGCAGCACGCGTACGACCAGCTCGATTACTTTTACAAGCATGGTCTGGGCTACGCGCTCGAAATGGCGAACCGCCCGCAGACGCTCTACGCCATCCAGGATTCGCCGGTCGGCCTCGCTGCATGGATGCTCGACCACGACGCGAGCGGTCAGGCGATGATCGCGCGCGTGTTCGCGGGCCAGCCAGAAGGCCTGACTAAGGACGACGTGCTCGACAACGTCACGCTCTACTGGCTGACGAAGACGGCGGTCTCCTCCGCGCGCCTGTATTGGGAAAACAAGCTCAACTTTTTCGAGCCCAAGCATGTGGAGCTGCCGGTTGGCGTGAGCGTCTTCCCGGACGAGATCTACGCCGCGCCAAAGAGCTGGACGGAACGCGCCTACCCCAGGCTGATTCACTACAATCGCCTTCCGAAAGGCGGCCATTTCGCCGCATGGGAGCAGCCTGCCGCGTTCACGGAAGAAGTCCGCGCGACCTTCAGGACGCTGCGTCAGCCGGCCTGACGCAATGCCGCACGCGTGAGCTTTCGGGTGTCCGACGATTTTATCAAGGACTCCGAAGGCTCGCGCCATCGCCAGCGGCAAAAGCCTCGGAGCGCCTGTGCGACGGACTGATACAGCGGCCGCCCCATCTCCCAAATACTGCACAACGCGGGACCGCAAGGATTGCTCAATGGGAAAAAACGGCGCAAATTCCGGTAATGCCGTTCAGTTAAGCCTGAACGGCATTGTTGTTTTGATGGCGAGAAGGTGTTGTAAACGACGCGCCGAGCTGTTAACTTTTCGGCGCGATGCTTTCCAGTCACCTGACCTTTCTGCTCG
>NZ_JBFRCL010000076.1:0-38313 GCF_040965695.1 Paraburkholderia sp. BR10937 | reverse complement strand
GCGGGAGCGGCTGAAGTCTCTTCCCAACGAAAAACGACCCGGCCGCGCATGCGACCGGGTCGTCAAGTCCCGCCCCTCGCGTTACTCCGTTCGGTACCTTAAAAAAGACCTTAACTGAACGGCATTAACCCGAAGGTCGGCTTTTTTGTGCCCGCTGCCGCGCGCGGCTCGCGCGTCAGACCGTTTCGCCGAGACGACGCGCCAGCGACTTCAGGAGCGGCGCCACGCGCTCGCGAAACACCTCGGGCCCCATCGACGAAGCCGGCCCGCTGCAACTGAGCACGAGCCAGCGACGCTCGCGCGGCTCGCGAAACGGCACCGCCACGGCGTTGACGTCTTCGTGCCAGTCGCGAAACGAATAGCAGCACCCTTCCTTGCCGAACACCTCGATCTCGCGTTTCGCGGCCGCAACCAACGCCGGCCCTTCGGCGCCCGCTGTCTTCTCCAGTTCTGCGAACAACGCCATCCGCACATCGATGGGCTGCACGGCCAGATAGGCGCGGCCCATCGAGCTCGTGAGCATCGAGAGCCGCGAGCCCGAGGCGAGGCCGAGCGTGAGCGCCGTCTCGCTGCGGATCGTCTCCAGATAGACCACGTCGAGGCCGTCGCGGCACCCCAGCGACACCGCGGCGCCCACCTCGCGCGCGAATACGCGCATATGCGGGCGTGCGAGTTCGAGCGTGTCCGTGCCCGAGAGCAGCGCGAAGCCGAGTGACAGCACCCCGGCGTCGAGCGCATATTTGCCTAGCGATTCGTCAAAGCGCAGATAGCCGAGCACGGTCAGCGTGTACGCGAGCCGGTTCACGGTCGCCTTGGGCAGGCCCGTGCGCTCGACGAAGTCGCGGTTGCCGAGCAGCGTCTCGCCGGGACGGAATGCGCGCAGCAGGTCGAGCCCGCGGGCGAGCGCCACGACGAACTTGCGCTCGTCGATCGGCCCCTCGGCCAGCGAAGCAGAAAAAGAGGAGGTCGTAGTCATTCCGGATGCAGACATGGGCGCCCTGGTGCTACACTAAAGTCAATTTGCAAAACATTGTTCCGCATAGCGGAACTCAGGTCAAGCGCAAATTTGCCCATTTCAAGGATTTGAGGAAAGGAGAGACACCATGGCCGCACACGCCCAGTTCCATTGGGAAGACCCGCTACTGCTCGACCAGCAGCTCACCGAAGAGGAGCGCATGGTGCGCGACGCCGCCGCCGCGTACGCCCAGGACAAGCTCGCGCCGCGCGTGCTGGAAGCGTTCCGCCACGAGAAGACGGACGCCTCGATCTTCCGCGAGATGGGCGAAGTCGGCCTGCTCGGCCCGACGATTCCCGAGCAATACGGCGGCCCCGGCCTCAATTACGTCGCCTATGGTCTGATCGCGCGCGAAGTGGAGCGCATCGACTCGGGCTATCGCTCGATGATGTCGGTGCAGTCGTCGCTCGTGATGGTGCCGATCTTCGAATTCGGCTCGGAAGCGCAAAGGCAGAAGTACCTGCCCAAGCTCGCGAGCGGCGAGTGGATCGGCTGCTTCGGTCTCACGGAGCCGAACCACGGCTCGGACCCGGGCAGCATGGTCACGCGTGCGAAGAAGGTGAACGGCGGCTATTCGCTCTCGGGCGCGAAGATGTGGATCACGAACTCGCCGATCGCCGATGTGTTCGTCGTCTGGGCGAAGCTCGAGGAAGACGGCAAGGACGACATCCGCGGCTTCATCCTGGAGAAGGGCTGGAAGGGTCTGTCGGCGCCGGCCATCCATGGCAAGGTGGGTCTGCGCGCCTCGATCACCGGCGAAATCGTGCTCGACGAAGTGTTCGTGCCGGAAGAGAACCTCATGCCGGGCGTGCAGGGCCTGCGCGGTCCGTTCACCTGCCTGAACTCGGCGCGCTACGGCATTGCCTGGGGCGCGCTCGGCGCCGCGGAATCGTGCTGGCACACCGCGCGCCAGTACGTGCTCGACCGCAAGCAGTTCGGCCGCCCGCTTGCCGCGAACCAGTTGATCCAGAAGAAGCTCGCCGACATGCAAACGGAAATCACGCTCGGGCTACAGGGCTGCCTGCGTCTTGGCCGCATGAAGGACGAAGGCACGGCGGCCGTCGAGATCACGTCGATCATGAAGCGCAACTCGTGCGGCAAGTCGCTCGACATCGCGCGTCTCGCCCGCGACATGCTGGGCGGCAACGGTATCTCTGACGAGTTCGGCGTGGCGCGCCACCTCGTGAACCTCGAAGTCGTGAACACGTACGAGGGCACGCACGATATCCACGCGCTGATCCTCGGCCGCGCACAAACGGGCATTCAGGCGTTCTTCTGATCGCTGCCCTGCCCGGCATCGCCGGCGCATAAAAAAACGCCGCACGATTCGTTTCGTGCGGCGTTTTTGTTTTGGCGCCCCTTCCGCGCGCACGCTGGCCGAACGGCTTACTTGTTCGGCTGCGGCGTCATGCGCAGATACGGACGCAGGGCCTTGTAGCCCTTCGGGAATTTCTGCTTGAGGACTTCTTCGTCCTTCAGCGACGGCACGATCACGACGTCGTCGCCCTGCTTCCAGTTGCCGGGCGTCGCGACCTGATAGTTGTCAGTGAGCTGCAGCGAGTCGATCACGCGCAGCACCTCGTCGAAGTTGCGGCCCGTGCTCGCCGGATAGGTGATGATGAGGCGCACCTTCCTGTTCGGGTCGATCACGAAGAGCGAGCGTACGGTCAGTGTCTCATTCGCGTTCGGATGGATCATGTCGTACAGCGTGGACACCTTGCGGTCGCCGTCCGCGAGAATCGGGAAGCCGACGTTCGCGGCCTGCGTCTCGTTGATGTCCTTGATCCACTCGTTGTGCGACTGGGCGCTATCCACCGAAAGCGCAATCGTCTTCACGTTGCGCTTCTCGAATTCGTCCTTGAGTTTGGCGGTCAGGCCAAGCTCGGTCGTGCAGACCGGCGTGAAGTCGGCCGGGTGTGAAAACAGCACGCCCCAGCTATTGCCGAGCCACTCGTGAAACTTGATGCGGCCAATGCTCGAATCCTGCTCGAAGTCGGGTGCGATATCGCCAAGACGTAGACTCATGGTGCGGTTCCTTTGAACGAGGTGAACGGGATTGATCGAAACGGCGCGCGCGGCCCGTTGATCCAGTAGACGTTTACAACACTCAAGCATACAGGCCCAGGTTGCGCCCCGCGAACGAACATCGCCTCACACCGGTATGAGTTTTTGTAATTTTGAGCCGGTTGGAGGAAACTTTAGGTGCCGGATCAAATCAATGACTCTCACCTCGCGATTTTTTGTGAGCGGGATCCAGAACCCCGTCCACGCACGCTCGCGGGAACGGATCGTGCGAATTTGCAGGTCGTGGCGGCGCGCCACGCTTGCCAGCGCCCGTATCTTTGTTACGATTCACGCGTGATGTGACACGATGGGAGCCAGTCAATGTCAGAGGTCAACAAGGAGAGGCTGATGTCCGATATCAAAACCGTCCTCGCGGATGCAGAGGACCTGCTCAAGCAGGCTGCGAGCGCTACGGGCGAGCGCGCTTCGGAGTTGCGCGAAACGGCACTCTCGCGTCTGAAGCAGGCAAAAGAGAAGGCCGCCGACGTCCAGGTGGTCGTGGTCGAGAAAGGCAAGAAAGCGGCACGCGCCACCGACGACTATGTCCACGAGCATCCGTGGGCGTCGATCGGGATCGCCGCCGGCGTAGGCGTGCTGGTCGGTTTGCTGATCAACCGCAAATAAAGCGGCTCGCCGCACCACGCGGACGGTCTCCGGGCCGCCCGCGCGGCGCGCTCGACCCGCAGCCGGCTGCGCTTGCCTCACGAATTTGCGCTGACGCGGCCCGCCGCGCCGACAGGTCTCGCCGGGCGATCGAGCCCGCTGTTTTTTCTTGCGTTCTTTCTTGCGGATTGCTCGGGCATCCGCCTGCGCCACCTGCCATCGCCATGACGACAGACACCCACTCGCAGCGACACGAACACGGGCCGTTGCGCCGACTGCTCGGCTCCGCGTCCGCGATGCTACAGACGCGGCTAGAACTGATCGGCATCGAACTCGCCGAGGAGAAGGACCGCCTCATCGGCGTGCTCTTCCTTGGCCTCGCGGGGATGATGTTCGCGATGCTTGCCCTGATCGCGCTCACGGCGCTCGTTGCCATCGCCTTCTGGGACACATACCGCTGGGAGGCGCTCGCCGGTCTCACGATCGTCTATGCGATCGCGGCGATTTTCTGCGGCCTGAAGGCGCGTCGCGGGCTGCACACCGCGCCGCTCGTCTTCCAGGCGACGCTCGAGGAATTCGAGAAAGATCGAGACGCCCTGCGCAACCCCTAGCCGCGAGCCGACGCCATGAACCAACCCCGACCGGACACTGCTTTTCGCCCCCCCCGCGGCCGCGCACATGACCTCTCGACGCCGCAGTTGCGCGCCCTGCGCAAGGAACTGCTGCTCGTGCGCGCGAGCGTCGAGCGCGCCGAAATGGCCGAAGCGCTCGTGGACATCCGCGCGACGGTTACGAACTTCAGCTGGCTGCGCTTCGTGGTGCCCGGATTCGGTCGCTCTGGCGGCGGCGTGGCTTCCGGCCTCGGCAGCCTGCTCAAGGAATATCCGCTGGTCAGTTCGCTCATCTCGCTCATCGTGGCGAAGCCGCTGCGGACGAGCATCGTTTCGGCGGCACGCCCCGTGATCAAGTGGGGCGGCCTCGCCTTTACGGCGTGGGAAGCGTATCGCGTGTGGCAGCAGGTGCGGCGCCAGCGCGGCACCTCGGCGAACCCGCCTGCCCGCGACAGGTCCGACGAAGACGACCTCACCGGCTAACGGCCGCCCGCGACCGCCCCTCCAGGCCGTTCACCGGTCTCTCCAGCACATCTGCGTCGCCGCCGCGACCGCGCCAACGCCTGCCGCGTGATTGCTGCGCGCGCCGGTTGCATCGAGCACGAAGGCGCCGCACGCATCGTCACGCATCGGTCCCGCTTCCACCGGATCGGCTACGAGGGCGTAGCCGCCGTTGGAATCGTCGGCGGGCATGAGACGCAGGCGGTAGACGGGCGTTCCCGTCGGCGGAGCCTGGTCGAACCCAGTGGGCAAAAGCGCCATCGACACGCTCTGCGTATCGACGAGTTGCGCTGCGCGATAAAGCGCGGCCACGGCGTCGATGCGATGTCCCCGCGCGATCTGCGCGCTCCACCCCGGCATCGCGAAGGCGGCGACGATAGCGGCCACCGCCAGCGCGATGACCAGTTCGAGCAGTGTGAACGCGTTGTACCGGTTGCTCTTCACCTTTCCTCCCGTTGGCGTCGTCAAAATGGCCTCGCGACGACGCGACGCCAGTGATGCTCGATGCGCGTCGCGTCACCCTCGGTTTCGATGACCACCTGGTCCTGCAGCCAGCTTTGCGTGTCTTCCGTTGCACCGAACCCTCGCGCCGTGACGAGATATGCGCGAACCAGCGGACGGCTCTCGATGCGCCAGGCCTCGACGATGCATTGCGGCAAGCGCACGGACCCCGGCCACGCGGCAACGGGCACGACCGCCTGCCGCTCGAAGCTGTCCCGCCGCCGCCACGCTTGCGGCTCGCCGGGCTGCGTGGCCGCCACAGGCGCGGCCAGCGAGCCATTCGTCAGCGCACGCGAGCACAACACGAGCGCGGCGTCGGCGGCATGGAAGGACTGCAGATGATCGGCGACGGCATCCGCGTTGCGCCGCGCGAGCAGCGCGGCCTCGAACCATGCCGCCGAGGTCACGAGCATCATCGCGACGACGAGCAGCACGACCGGGAGCGCCACGCCCCGACACGCGGCGCGTGTGCGACGCTTCCCGCCCACGCGCGTTCTCATGACGCTGCCGGCACAACGTTGCGCAGCACGATGTGCCGCCAGAACGCCTGTCGCGCACGCCCATCCGCGCCGACAGCCTGCACACCATCGCAATCGACGTAGTGCATGCGCCGCGCAAAGGCCGCCCCGTGCACCAGCACACACAGATCGATCGCCACGACCGACGCCCACTGATCGCGCGTGAGCGCCGAAGCCTCGACCGCCTGCGCCGCGCCCGCCGTCCAGTAGCGCAGGCGCAAACGCTCGACGCCCTCGACGAGCGGCTGCGGCTTGCCGGAGCCCGCGCAGTAAAGCTCGCTCCCGCGAGTCGTCTGGCTCGCCACATCGGCGTAATAGCGGTTCACGATTTCCACGCCTGCCACGCCACCCCCCTGCCCGAGGCAGTCGGTTACCTGGCCGTTTACGGTGGGCCACGTCGATACACTGTCGCCTTGATAGCGCACGGCCAACCCATCGGAACGGCTCGACAGCGGCCCGCAGACAAGCGCCGCATCGGCGTCGGTCGGGCGCCCTGCCGGGCAGCCGAAGATCGCTGGGCCGGCAAGGGGCGAGCGTGCGTCCGCGGCAACAAATCCGGCCATCTGGATCTGCTCGCCGATCAGCATCAACGCATTCATGCCGGCCTCGTGGATGTGCGCGGCGTCGTTCGCCTGCGCATAGGCCTGGCGCTGCGTGCGATAAACCGAGAGCGCACCAAGCGTCACCACGAGGCCCAGCGACACGGCGATCGTCAGTTCGAGCAGGGTGTGGCCGGCCTGCTGGCGCACGTGGGCGAAACGCTTGTTCATCGCAAAAACGCCAGCGCGACGCAGGCGCGTCCGGCGGGCGACGTGGCATCGAGACACGGCGCAACCCGCGAAACCGCGGTCGATCCCGACCCTGCGCCGAGCGGTGTCGCCGCCCAACTCACGGACGCGATCGATGCGTCGCCGCCCGCGCTCGACAAGGTCAGCCGCCCTTCGGGCACGACGCTCGCCGCCAGCGCCTTCCATCGATCAGCCGCTGCGGGCGTTGCCCCCGCCACGTGCGCCACTTCGGCCATGGCGTCAGCGGCAAAGGCCGCGCGCTCGCGCGCCGCTGCCAGTTGCGCATGCCGGATCAGCCCGAGTTGCGTGCTCATCAGGCCGAGCCCGCACATCGCCATGACGCCGAGCGCAATGGCGACTTCCAGCAGCGTCGACCCGCGCGCGCCGCGCTCGCTCACGCGGCTCATGACGCCCCCGTGCATGCGCCGTCGCTGATGCGTGCCCGGCCCCCCTGCGCGATGCGTATGCAGCGCCGCCAGCCCGCGCCGCGTTGAGCCGCCGACGGCGCCCGCGGGGCAATCTCGAAGTTGCGCAAGCTGCCGATGGTCTGCCCCGCCGGCGGCGAAAACGTGATGGCAGCGAGCCCCGACGCCACGGAAATCGCGTCGAGCGCCGGCTGGTTGCGCAACGAGATAGACGCTCCGGCGCGCTCGATCATGACGGCCCAGCCGCAGGACCAGTCGGCAATGCCGGACGGACACGCTTTGGCCGCCTCGAGGCAATGGTGCGCGGCGCCGACGCGACAAACGGTAACGCGCGACTTGCGCCGTATGGCCTCGTTGCGTGCGTAGGCAAGCGTGCCGAGCAGGGCATTGGCGCGCGCGTCGACCTGATCGCGTACGCGCCACGCGGTGAAAACGGGCGTGGAAACCGTTGCGCAGATCGCCAGCAGGACGATGACGACCATCGTCTCAATGAGCGTGAATCCTCCGGACTTCATGAGCAATCCTTAGTTCGAGCGGATTGCCATCAATCTACGGACGAAAGCGAAACGAAACAATTAGCCGAACGGCTAGCTGGTGCGCGCAGCGTCGGCTCGCGAGAATGCGAGCGTTACGACCGCGGCCTGGCAGGGAGGAAGAAAAATGCGGATGCGCTCAGCGCTTTTTCGCGGGGTTGTTGGCACCCGCGCGGCGGAATTCCTCGATCACGTCTTCGAATTCGGAGACGTCCTCGAAGCGTCGGTACACCGAAGCAAACCGTACGAACGCGACCTTGTCGAGTTCGCGCAACTCGTCCATGACGAGCTCGCCAAGGCGCTCGCTGCGCACTTCGCGCTCGCCGCTGCCGAGCAGTTGATACTCGATACGGGCAACCGCCGCGTCGATCGCATCGGCCGCAACCGGGCGCTTGCGCAGCGCCAGTTGCATGCTCGCCATGATCTTGCGGCGGTCGAATTCCGTGCGGCTGCCATCCTTCTTGACGATCGAAGGCATCGCCAGCTCGACCCGCTCGTACGTCGTGAAACGCTTGTCGCAGGCAGGGCAGCGGCGGCGGCGCCGGATCGCGGCGCCGTCTTCGGACACACGCGAGTCGACGACCTGCGTGTCTTCGTGCCGGCAAAAGGGGCAGCGCATGGGTTGTCGCGTGACTTAGCGGTAAACCGGGAAACGCTTCGTCAGCTCGGCAACCTGCGCCTTCACGCGCTCGATCGTCGCGGCGTCTTCCGGATTGTCGAGCACGTCGGCAATCAGGTTGCCCACCTGCTCGGCTTCCTTCACGCCAAAGCCGCGCGTCGTCATGGCCGGCGAACCGAGGCGGATACCGCTCGTCACGAACGGCTTTTCCGGGTCGTTCGGGATCGCGTTCTTGTTGACCGTGATGTGCGCGGTGCCGAGCACGGCTTCCGCCGCCTTGCCGGTGATGTTCTTGGCGCGCAGGTCCACCAGCATCACGTGGCTTTCCGTGCGGCCCGAAACGATGCGCAGACCGCGCTTGACCAGCGTTTCCGCCAGCACGCGCGCGTTGTCGACCACTTGCTGCTGGTAGGTCTTGAATTCCGGCGAGAGCGCTTCCTTGAACGCCACGGCCTTGCCGGCAATGACGTGCATGAGCGGACCGCCCTGGATGCCCGGGAAGATGGCCGAGTTGATCTGCTTTTCGAACTCCGCCTTCATCAGGATCACGCCGCCGCGCGGGCCGCGCAGGCTCTTGTGGGTGGTCGTGGTGACGAAGTCGGCGTGCGGCACCGGGTTCGGGTAGACGCCCGCGGCGATGAGGCCGGCGTAGTGCGCCATGTCGACCATGAAGTACGCGCCGACCGCCTTGGCAACCTTGGCGATGCGCTCGAAGTCGATACGCAGCGCGAATGCCGACGCACCGGCGATGATCAACTTCGGCTTGGTCTCGTGCGCGCGCTTTTCGAGCGCTTCGTAGTCGATGTCTTCCTTGGCGTCGAGGCCGTAGCTCACGACGTTGAACCACTTGCCGCTCATGTTCAGCGCCATGCCGTGCGTGAGGTGGCCGCCTTCGGCGAGGCTCATGCCCATGATGGTGTCGCCCGGCTTGAGCACGGCGAAGAACACGCCCTGGTTGGCCTGCGAGCCCGAGTTCGGCTGAACGTTCGCGGCTTCGGCGCCGAACAGCTGCTTCACGCGGTCGATCGCGAGCTGCTCGACGATATCCACGTTTTCGCAGCCGCCGTAATAGCGCTTACCGGGGTAGCCTTCGGCGTACTTGTTGGTGAGCTGCGAGCCCTGCGCGGCCATGACCGCGGGCGAGGTGTAGTTTTCCGACGCGATGAGCTCGATGTGCTCTTCCTGGCGGCGGTTCTCGAGTTCGATCGCCTTGAAGAGTTCGGGATCGACGTTGGCGATGGTGCTTTCGGCTCTGTCAAACATACGGATTCCGTTAAGTGTGTTCAGGTTGACCGGGTCTCGCGCGGAACGCGTAGCGGGTACGCGGCGCTGCTGGCGAAGAGGCCAGCCTTGACGTGGCGGAAGGGGGTGCCGCACACGCGAGGCAGGACAGCCTCCGCAGCGCAAACGAAAGCGCGCGAAATCAGGCTGCCCAGGCGAACGGCAAAACGGCACCCTGCGCTTCACGGTGGGTCGTTCCACCTTGGGTCCCCAATAACGAGCGCATGGCTACCGCCAATGCCGCCATTCCGGAACCCTATCGCCAGTCACGCAGGGATTGAGCGCGTTAGTGTATTGGAACGGCAGGGAATAGGCAACCGCCCGCCCCCAGTGCGCCCGGGCGTCCCGGGGCCTGCGGCGCGCCGGGCGGCGGCGCCGGCCATGCGGCCCGCGCGCGTACTGTCCCTTTCTTGCCGCAATGCGGCATTGCAAGTAGGCTCTCCCCTTTTCTCGCCTTCTACCGACCAGAGAGCCACCATGATCGTTTTCGTCACCGGCGCGTCCGCAGGATTCGGCGCCGCCATCGCCCGCGCCTTCGTGAAGGGCGGACATCGCGTCGTCGCCACGGCTCGCCGCAAGGACCGCCTCGACGCCCTCGCCGCCGAACTCGGCGACGCCCTCCTGCCCATCGAGCTCGACGTGCGCGACCGCGCGGCGGTCGAGGCCGCGCCCGGCGCGCTGCCGCCCGGGTTCGCCGGCATCGACGTGCTGGTCAACAATGCCGGCCTCGCGCTCGGCGTGGAGCCGGCACAGAAGGCCGACCTCGACGAGTGGGAAACCATGATCGACACCAACTGCACGGGCCTCGTGCAGGTCACTCACGCGTTTTTGCCCGGCATGGTCGAGCGCAACCGCGGCCACATTTTCAACCTCGGTTCGGTGGCGGGCCGCTGGCCGTATGCGGGCGGCAACGTCTATGGCGCGACCAAGGCGTTCGTGCGCCAGTTCAGCCTGAACCTGCGCGCAGACCTCGCGGGCACGGCACTGCGCGTGACCGACATCGAGCCTGGCCTGTGCGGCGGCACCGAGTTCTCGAACGTGCGCTTTCGCGGCGACGACACCCGGGCGGCCGGCGTCTACAAGGACGTGCAGCCGCTCACGGCGGAGGACATCGCCGATTCGATCTACTGGATCGCCACACGCCCCGCGCATGTCAACATCAACACGATCGAACTGATGCCCGTCGCCCAGACGTTCGCCGGCACCAGTATCCACCGCGGCTAAAAATACCTTACAAATTTAATACTTACGTCAGTCGTACGAAAGACGTAGGGGCCTCGCGTTCCGGTAGAATGCGCGGCATGGAAAATTCCACCAGCAAGCCGGACGCGGCGTCGTCACCGGCCGGGCGCGGCTTTACGTGGCCGGTGCGCGTCTACTACGAGGACACCGACGCCGGTGGCATCGTGTTTTACGCGAATTACCTGAAGTTCTTCGAACGCGCGCGCACCGAATGGCTGCGCGCGTGCGGCGTCGATCAGCGTCGGCTCGCCGAGGAAACGGGCGTGCTTTTCGTCGTGCGCAGCACCGCGCTCGACTACCGTTCGCCCGCGCGCCTCGACGACGTCGTCACCACTGTCAGCCGCGTCGAGAAGCTGGGCCGCGCCTCGGTCGACTTCATGCAGGAGGCGTGGCGCGAAAACACGCTGCTCGCCACGGGCACCATTCGTGTTGCCTGCGTCGACAGCACGGCCATGCGGCCCGCACCCATTCCGGCCCCCGTTCATGAAGCCTTGCAGCGGGGACCCCAGAAAGACCTGTACGCCGTGTCAACGGCAGTGCAGTAATTACCGTTGATACGACGCCAGTGAACTCGCGCCGGTCAATGCAGGACCAAGCAGGGTTCGGCCGCGACGGCGCGCGAGCTTCCCAACCGCCTACAGGAAGCCTTGCGTCGTCTTGCAGCCGCTCGCCCCTTTCGGGACGTCACAACGAACCTATATGAACACTACACAAGATCTGTCGATCATTTCTCTCGTTCTTAATGCGAGCATACTGGCACAGGCGGTGATGGGGCTTCTTCTGCTCATGTCGCTGATTTCCTGGACTTTCATCTTCCGCAAGTGGTTTGCGATCCGCCGGGCGCGCTCCCAGACAGAGCGCTTCGAGCGCGACTTCTGGTCAGGCGGCGACCTGCAGGCGCTCTACCAGAGCGCAGCCAACAACCGTCACACGATCGGCGCGCTCGAGCGTATCTTTGAGTCGGGCATGCGCGAATTCCTGAAGGCGAAAGAGAAGCGCCTGAACGATCCGAGTCTCGTGCTCGACGGCGCCCGCCGCGCGATGCGCGCCGCCTTCCAGCGCGAAATGGATGCGCTCGAGGCGAACCTCTCGTTCCTCGCTTCGGTCGGCTCGGTGAGCCCGTACATCGGTCTTTTCGGCACGGTCTGGGGGATCATGAACGCGTTCCGCGGTCTCGCGAACGTGCAGCAGGCCACGCTCGCGAACGTCGCGCCCGGCATCGCCGAAGCGCTGACGGCGACCGCGATCGGTCTGTTCGCCGCCATTCCGGCGGTGGTCGCGTACAACAGCTACGCGCACGACATCGACCGTCTGGCGATCCGCTTCGAAACCTTCATCGAAGAGTTTTCGAACATCCTGCAGCGTCAGGCCCACTAATCTTCACGAAGCAAGGAGTCGAAGATGGGAGGCTCAGTCCGTTCGAGCATGCGAGGCAGCCGCTCGCGCCGTGCGATGGCCGACATCAACGTCGTGCCGTACATCGACGTGATGCTGGTGTTGCTCGTGATCTTCATGGTGACCGCGCCGCTCGTGGCGCCGTCCATCGTCAATCTGCCGACCGTCGGCGGCGCGTCGCAGCAGCAGCAGGTGCCGCCCGTCGTGGTCAATATTCGCCCCGACGGCAATCTGAGCGTACGCTACAAGGATGACTCCGGCGCCACGCAGCAGCAGACCATGACGCGCGCCGATCTCAACGGCTTCGTCGCCGATCGCGAGCAGAGCCATCCCGACCAGCCCGTCGTGATCGCCGCCGACAAGTCCGTCAAATACGAGACGGTGATGAACGTGATGTCCGATCTGAAGTCGCATGGCGTCAAACGTGTCGGACTGCTCGTCAAATCGCAATGATCCGCAAGAACGATTCGTATCCGCTGCAGCCTCCGCGAGAGCGTGGCACGGGACGTGCTATCGCCCTCGCGGTGCTCATGCACGTGCTGCTCGGTCTGTTCCTCTATCACGGCATCCACTGGCAGAACAGCACGCCGGCGGGTGAAGAGGCGGAACTGTGGACCGAGGTGCCGGACCTGTCGACACCGAAGCCGCTGCCGCCGCCCGCGCCGGTCGCCCCTGCCCCGCCGCCGCAAACCGAGGAAGCCGACATTGCGCTGCAACAGCAAAAGCGTAAGCAGCAGGAAGCGCAGCGCGAGGCGCAACTGGCCGAGCAGCAGCGGCTGAAAGCCCAGCAGGAAGCCGAAGCGAAGCGTCAGCAGCTCGCGGCCCAGCAGGCTGCGCAACTCGCCGCGCAGCAGAAGGCGGAAAAGCTCAAGCAGCAGCAGCAACAGCAGCAGGCCACGGCGGAGAAGCAAAAGCAGCAGCAACAGCAGCAGGACGCGCTCAAGAAGCAGCAGCAGGAAGAAGAGCAGCAGAAGCAGGCGAAGCTCGACGCGCAGAAGAAGGCCGACGCAGAGAAGGCGGCCAAGGCGAAGGCGCAAGCTGACGCCCAGGCGAAGAAGCTCGACGCGGAACGCCGCGCCCGCATCGCGCAGATGCAAGGCTCGATGGGCGGCGGCGAAGGCTCGAGCGGCAACGGGCTTGCGAAGAGCGGCACGGGCAGCGGCTCGGGCGGCAACGCGACGTCGCCGGGCTACGCCGACAAGGTGCGCCGCCGCGTGCGTCCGAACATCGTGTGGTCGGGCGAAACGTCGGGTCTCGAGACGGAGATCGCGGTGCGTTGCTCACCGACCGGCACGCTGCTTTCGGCAACGATCTCGCGCAGCAGCGGCAACTCGTCGTGGGACGACGCCGCGTTGCGGGCGGTCCAGCGCTCGGATCCGATGCCGGTCGATACCGACGGCAAGGCGCCTTCGAGCTTCAAGATCACCTTGCGCCCGGCAGGTTGATGGCGAGCGCAAGGCGCAGAAAGGTTGAGGAAAGCCGCCGCGCAACAGTGGCTAAAAAGGAACGATTCGAACGTTTTCGGGTCAGTCTGCTGTTGCGCGTTATGACAAAATTGCTTTTTTCAGGAAATATCACAGCATGACATTGATGACGAAGCTTGGCCTGCGAACCCTCGTCGCGTCCTGCCTGATCACGGCGGGCGGAGCGGCGAACGCACAACTCAACGTCCTCGTCACCGGCGTGGGCTCTACCCAGTTCCCCATCGCCACGGCTAACTTTGCCGGTGAAGCGAATTCGCCCGAGCAGGTCGCGGCCATCGTCCGCGCCGACCTGCAACGCAGCGGGAAATTCACCAATATCGACGCCGGCAGCGCACCGATCTCGGAAAACGACTCCGTCGACCTCGGCAGCTGGAAGGCCAAGGGCGCCAATGCGTTCGTTGCGGGCAGCGTGAACAAGCTCGCCAACGGCCAGTACGAAGTGCGTTTCAAGCTCTACGACACCGTGAAGGGCGAAAGCCTCGGCGGCCTCGTGCTCACGAGCCCGGCAAGCGGCCTGCGCATGAGCGCACACAAGGTTGCCGACTACATCTATCAGAAGCTGCTCGGCGATCGCGGCGTGTTCGCCACGCGTCTTTCGTACGTGATCAAGACGGGCGGCCGCTTCCAGTTGCAGGTTTCGGACTCCGATGGACAAGACGCGCACATCGCGCTGTCGAGCCCCGAGCCGATCATCTCGCCGTCCTGGTCGCCCGACGGCACCAAGGTCGCTTACGTATCTTTCGAAAAGAAGAAGCCGATCGTCTACGTGCATGACCTGCCGACGGGTCGCCGCGTGATCATTTCGGACCAGAAGGGCAACAATTCGGCGCCGGCCTGGTCTCCCGACGGCCGCACGCTCGCGGTAGCACTGTCGCGCACGGGCAACACGCAGATCTTCGCCGTCAATGCCGACGGCTCCGGCCTGCACCGCCTCACGCAAGGCACGACGATCGACACCGAACCCAACTACTCTCCTGACGGACGCTGGATTTATTTCACGAGCGACCGCGGCGGCCAGCCTCAGATTTACAAGATGCCGGCCCAGGGCGAAAGCGCCGGAGCGGCACAGCGTGTGACGTTCACGGGCAACTACAACACGAGCCCGAAGGTCAGCCCGGACGGTAAGCAACTGGCGTACATCTCACGCACGGGCGGCGGATTTAAGCTGTACATTCAAGATCTGCAGTCCGGTGTCGCCACGGCGCTCACTGACACGACACATGACGAATCGCCCAGCTTCGCGGCGAACGGTCAGTACATTCTTTACGCCACACAGGTGAACGGCCGTGGCGTGCTGGCCGCAGTATCGACCGACGGTCGTACGCGGCAAATCCTGTCCGTTCAGGGCGGCAGCGTACGCGAGCCGTCCTGGGGTCCCTTTATGCAATAACACTTCAGGAGAGAAAAATGATGTCGAAGAAAGTACGCCTGGCCTTGGCCGTTTTGATGATCGGTGCACTGGCAGCGTGCAAGTCGGGTGTCAAGGAAACGAACCCGAACGCCGGTGCGATGAACACCCAGCCGAACCCGAACGCGGTCGCCCAGGTGAACGTCGATGAGCTGAACAACCCGAACAGCCCGCTCGCCAAGCGCAGCGTGTACTTCGATTTCGACAGCTACGCCGTCAAGGACGACTACCAGTCGCTGCTGCAAGCTCACGCACAGTACCTCAAGACGCACCCGGAACGTCACGTCCTGATCCAGGGCAACACCGACGAGCGCGGCACGAGCGAATACAACCTGGCGCTGGGTCAAAAGCGTGCTGAAGCGGTCCGTCGCGCCCTCTCGCTGATGGGCGTGCCCGATTCGCAAATGGAAGCTGTCAGCCTCGGTAAGGAAAAGCCGGTCGCAACGGGCCACGACGAAGCATCGTGGGCGCAGAACCGCCGTGCTGACCTCGTGTATCAACAGTAATTGAGCATTGGATGAAGGGGCGTATGTCGCACCGTTTCTCCCCGCTGCGCGTAGCCGCAGCCGCTTGCGTGGCTGGCGTCGCCTTTGCGGCGCTGCCAGCTCACGCGGGTATCTTCGATGACGATCAGGCGCGCCAGGCGATTCTCGACCTGCGCGCGAAAACGGACAGCCTGTCCAGCCAGCTGTCCGCCGCTCAACGCACGATCCTCGACCAGTCCAACCACCTCGATCAGCTCAACCAGCAGGTCGCGACGTTGCGCGGACAGAACGAGGATATCGCGAACCAGTTGGCGACCCTGCAGAAGCAACAGAAGGACTACTACACGGATCTCGACACGCGACTCAAGAAGTTCGAGCCGCAGCAGGAGACCGTGGACGGCATGCAAGGCACGGTTCAGCCGGGCGAGATGGACGCGTTCAACGCCGCTTCGCAGCAGTTCCGCAACGGCGACTTCAAGAACGCGGCGGCATCGTTCCGCAGCTTCATCGCGAAGTTCCCGCAGAGTCCTTACCAGCCGACCGCGCAGTACTGGCTCGGCAACGCGCTCTATGCGCTGAAGGACTACAAGGGGTCGACCGCGACGTGGCAGAACGTCGTCAACAAATACCCGCAGCATCCGCGCGCCCCCGAGGCGCTGCTGGCCATCGCGAACAACCAGATCGAGCAGGGGCAAAAGGCTGCGGCCAAACGCACGCTCGAACAGGTCGTTTCGCAGTACGGCAACTCGGATGTCGCCCAGACGGCGCAGAGCAAGCTTGCACAGCTCAAATAAGCGCTGCTGGCTGGTTTTGGCGTGACGTGGCGCTGGCGTAATGCCAAAGCCGCGAAACGCGCCTCTCGCATACAGGGAAGGCCCGGGGCACGGCGTGCTCCGGGCGCTTCCATCGGTTTTATGACGGCAAAAGTTGACGTATTGACCGGGCGCCGCTATAATCCCGCTTCTCTTTTGGGTCGTTAGCTCAGCTGGTAGAGCAGCGGACTTTTAATCCGTTGGTCACAGGTTCGAATCCCGTACGGCCTACCAAAGCATCAAACAGAAAGCCCAGTCTCCGGACTGGGCTTTTTGCTTTGCAGCGTACGGCGCAAGCTCAGGCGGTTTGAGTGACTCGGCGCGCGAGCATGCACCCCAGCTTGTATACTCCCTCCTCCCCCGCCGTCCCATCCTCGCTGCACAGGCCACGTCATCATGAAGTTCACGACCCTTGCCTGCGCCCTGCTCGCGCTATTCTGGCTCAGTCTGCGCGTTCAGGCGCAAATCCAGCCGCGACCCGAAGACTACGCATACCTGCGCCGCATTCGCGTGCCCGACGCCGTCGTCAATTGCGTTGCCGCGCTCGACCAGTGGGTGCACAAGGCGCAGCGCTACGATTCGCTGCTCGTGCCCGATCGGCGCGCGCTCTCGGCGACGATCGAGCAGCCCGCGCCCACCAATGCCACGCCCGCGCCCGCCGCGAGCGACACGCTCACGCCGGTCCCGTCCATCGACACGCTGATCCATCTGCGCGCCTTCGCCAAGGTCCGCGGCAAGTACGCCTGGGTGCCCGTGAAGGCCACCTGCGGCATCTGGCATTCGCACGTCGTCGATGTTGCGCTGTCGCCGCGCAGCACGCACGCAACCTCGCCGATCCACTGACGACACTTCGTCGTCCTTATCGCTGCCCGCACCAAAAAAAGCCCGCGCGCCTGACAGCGCACGGGCTTCGCATCGAGCGACGCGCGGTCCATGCCGCGCGCGCACTCAGTCTGCCTTGACGCCTTCCACCTGGATCTGCAGCGTCGTCGCCGTCTTGAAGCCATACGACTGGCCCCAGTTCACGCCGTAGTCCGCACGGTCGAATTGCGCCGACGCGTCCGCGCCGCACACTTCACGCTTGAGCATCGGGTTCTGGAAGCACTTGAACGAGTCGATCTTCAGGTTCAGCGGCTTGGTCACGCCATGCAGCGTGAACGTGCCGATTACTTCCACGGGCTTGTCGCCGTCGAAGCGGATCGACGTGCCCTTGTAGGTGGCCGTCGGGTACTTCGCGGTGTCGAGGAATTCGGCCGAGCTCACGTGCTTGTCGAGCTTCGCGTTGCCGGTATCGATCGACGCTGCGTCGATCGTCACGTCCACCGTGCCCGTCTTCGCCTCGCGATCGAGCGTGACCGTGCCCGAGCTCTTCGTGAACTTGCCGCGCCACACCGAGACGCCGCCGAAGTGATCGGCTTCGAAGCTCGGATACGTGTGCATCGGGTCGAGGTTATAGGTCGTGGCGGCTGCGAGCGCCGGCGTGGCGACGAAGGCGGCGAACGAGGCGGCAACGGCCGCGGCGAAAATCGTGGTCTTCATGAATCGATTCCTGGTGCGAGAGAAACGGGATAAAAAAGCGCTGCCGTACGCGCGTCAGTGCGCGGCGGACACGATGTGAAACTTGATCTGCACGTCGTCGGCGACGATCGAGGTGTCCTTCCACTCGCCCGAGCCGATGCCGTACGCGAGACGCTTGATGGGCAGCGTGCCGTCGAACACCTGGGTGGCGCCGTCCTTGCGGTACTGCACCGGCACGACGACATCGGTCGTCTTGCCCTTGATGGTCAGCTTGCCAGCCACCGTGAACGCGCCGTTCGCGCCGGCTTTGATCTGCGTGGAGACGAAGGTCGCGTGCGGGAAATGCGAGGCGTCGAACCACTCGTCGCCGGCAACTTCCTTGTTGTATTCCGGCGCGCCGAGGTCGAAGCTCGCCACCTCGACGTCGAGCTTCGCGCTCGACGCCGCGACGTTCGCCGGATCGAAGCGCACGTCGGCGGTGAAGTGATTGAAGCGGCCTTCGACCGGCACGTTCATCTGCTTGAACACGGCGCTCACGGAGTTCTTCGCGGCTTCGGCCGCGGCGTTGGCGTTGCTGGCGAAGGTCGTGGCAAACGCCGCGCCGGCGGCGAGCGCCGCGCCGAGCGCGACGACGGAGGCGGAATGGGCAAGACGCTGGATCATGGGCAGTCGGTCCAAGGTGGGAGGCATCGGGAAATGGAGTCGGCGCATGCGCGCCGCGAAGTCAGTCACGCGGTGTGCCGAACGGCAGCATGCGCGAGAGGATGTTCTGTCGGTCGATCAGCTGATGCTTGATGACGGCGAGCACGTGCAGCACGACGACGGTGAGCAAGGTGTAGTTCAACGAGATATGCACGACGCGCAGCACACCCTTGAGCGCGGTGTCGGGGCCGATCAGCACGGGCATCGGCCAGATGCCGAGGTACACGACCTGGATGCCGGCCGCCGAGCTATAGAGGTAGCCCGTCACGGGAATCGCGACCATCAGCACATAAAGCGCGGTGTGGCCCAGGTGCGCGGCGAGCCGTTCCCAGCCATGCATGGAGCCAGGCATCGCGGGCGCGGTGTGCGTGACGCGCCAGAGAATGCGCACGAGCACGAGCGCGAGCACGGTCACGCCAATCCACTTGTGCCACGAGAAGTAGCGCAGCTTGGTGGGCGTGATGCCGGGAATGTCGGTCATGATCCAGCCGAGCGCAAAGCCCCAGACGATCAGCGCAGCGATCAGCCAGTGCAGCAGCATGGCGACGCCGTTATAGCGCTCGGCGGGCTTGACGTTAGGGTTCATCGGCATACGACTCCATTATTCGAGGTGTGCACTTTACCCGGCCAAACCTATTCAAACAATCGTCTAGAATGGATGGTTATCATCCATTTTTTCGATAGATCGAAAAGGATCGCACCTCGTGGACCGCACCTCGGAACGCTCCCCTAGCCTCGAGCAGCTGCGCGCGCTGATCGCCGTCGCCGAAACCGGCAGCTTCTCGGCGGCGGCGCGCCAGCTCGACCGCGCGCAGTCGGTGGTCAGCTATACGATCGCCAATCTCGAGGCACTGCTGGGCGTCGCGCTGTTCGAGCGCGGCAAGCGCAAGCCGGAACTCACGGCCGCGGGCCGCGCGATCCTCGCCGACGCGCGCCGCCTCGATCTGCTCATGGGTCAGCTTAACGCCAAGGCGGCGGGCCTGCAGAGGGGGCTCGAGGGCGAAGTTTCGCTGGCCGTAGACGTGATGTTTCCGTCGCAGCGCCTCGTCGAGGCGCTGCAAGCGTTTGCGTTCACGTTTCCCACCGTCGCGCTGAATCTCACCATGGAAGCGCTCGGCGGCGTGCTCAAGCTCGTGCTAGACGGCGACTGCGCGGTGGGGATCAGCGGGCCCAACCATAACTGGCCGCACGTGATCGAGGCGCAGTCCATCGGCACCGTGGAACTCGTGCTCGTGGCCGCCCCCTGCCATCCGCTCGCCAGGGCGCAGCACCCCGTGCGCATTTCGGACGCGCGCGAGCACACGCAGCTGGTGCTCACCGACCGGAGCCGTCTCACCGAAGGCCAGAACTTCGGCGTGTACAGCAATCGCGCGTGGAAGCTCGGCGACCTCGGCGCCAAGCACCGGCTGCTGCTCGCGGGCCTCGGCTGGGGGTCGATGCCGAAGCACCTCGTGGAAGCCGATCTCGAAGCCGGCCGGCTCGTGCGCGTCGCGCTCGCCGACCGGCGCTCGGTGAGCTACAACATCTCGCTGATCCATCGCACCGACGCGGCGCGCGGCCCCGCCACCGAGTGGCTCTGCCACTACCTCACGCAAGGCACGCCGCCGCAGGCGCCGCTGCCCGACGCGCGCTGAACTGGCGCGCAAGCGATGCGCGCGCGGGTGGTACGAACGCAAGCCCGCGCACGCCTGCATCTCGCCCTGGCGACGCAGGCTGCGCCGCCCGCTTCAGCGCTTCTTGACCCTGGCTGGCTTGTCAGCCTTGGCCGCCTTGACCGGCGCCGCCGACGGCGCTGCCGGCGCGGCTGGCACCACGCCCGACCAGCCCGGCAGATAACGCGCGTCGGGTGGTCGAATTCGCAGCGCTCGCCCGCGGCATCGAACGGATGCACCCACTGGTTGTGCTCCATCATGCGCCAGAAGAGGGTGGGCTCGAGCCACGAGAGATCCTTGAGCACGGTCACCCGCACGCTCTCGACCGATTCTTCGAGCCACGCGCGGCCAAGGTGGTGGTGATCCACCACGTAGTAGCGCGACTTCGGCCCGAGCACGGCGGGAAACCAGTGCGAGTCGATGGCCGCCGCGCGCCCCTTCTTGTCGAGCGTCTGCCAGTGCGCGCGCTTGGCGTTCACCTCCCGAAAGCCCACCGTGATCTGCGTGGGACGCAGCTCGTCGAGCTTCACGGTGATGAGATGGAGATCGGTGTTCGGCAGGTTCATGGCGGGCCTCCTGTTTAGTGTCGGTTGGTGTCGGGGTCGATCGCGCAACGATACAGCCGAACGGTCATGCATGCCGCATCGACCGGACGCGCGCCGCGCGCTCCGTGCGCAGGGTCAACCCTGAGACCGCCGGGCACGCTGGATGCACGCTTTCGCCGCTTCGCCTATAAATGCGCCAAGGGACAGACGGCGCGAACCACGGCGCCCGTCATGCTCCCGCCGCTGTCAGTTGCACGTCTTCCAGGCTCAACCAACGACACAAGCGAGGGCATTTTGGATCTCGAAACCATCCGCGTATTCATCATGACCCGGGGCATCGACTTCGGGACCAAGGTCGTGGCGGCGATCGTCCTGTGGATCATCGGACGCTGGGCCATCAACCTCGTCGCCGGTGTGCTGCGCAAGGTGCTCGCGCGCAACGAGCGCGTCGACCCCACGCTCGCGCATTACCTCAGTTCGATCCTCGCCGCGGTGTTGAACCTGCTGCTGGTCCTCGCGATCCTGCAGGTGTTCGGCGTGCAGACCACCTCGTTCGCGGCGCTCCTCGCCGGTCTCGGCCTCGCCATCGGTACCGCGTGGGGCGGCCTGCTCGCGCATTTCGCGGCGGGCGTGTTCATGCAGGTGCTGCGCCCGTTCAAGGTGGGCGACTTCGTGACGGCCGGGGGCGTGACGGGCACCGTGAAGGAACTCGGCATCTTCGGCACGACGATCATCTCGCCGGACAACGTGGTCAACATCGTCGGCAACAACAAGATCTTCTCGGACACCATCTCGAACTACAGCGCGACGCCCGTGCGCCGCGTGGAGCTGACCGCGAAGATCGCCAACGGCGTCGATCCCGTCGATGCCGCCAGCCGCCTGCGTGCGGCCATCGCGAAGATTCCGAACGTTGCGCAGGAGCCGCCGCCCGACGTCGAGATTCTCTCGTTCACGCCCGAAGGCCCGCTGCTGGCAGTGCGGCCCTACACCAGCAACGACAGCTACTGGCAGGTGTATTTCGACACCAACCGCGCGATTGTCGAGACCTTCAAGGACGCGGGCTACCCGACGCCCGAAACGCCCTCGATCATTCGCCGCGTGGGCACCTAGCGCGCCGCGTTCGACGCGAGCGCCAAAACAAAACGGCATCGCCTTCGCAGGCGATGCCGTTCTTCCTTGCGTTGCGCCCTGAAGGCGCCGGACGCTCAACCGCCGTTGGGCTTGCGCACGGCGCCGCCACGCGAGTCCTTGCGCAGCATCTTCCACACGCCGCCGATCAGGATCGGCACGATCGCCGCGCCGATGCCGACGAGCACGATCACGTTGAGGTACTGGCGAATGAACGGAATGTTGCCGAAGAAGTAGCCGAGCAGCACGAGCAGCAACACCCAGAACAGCGCGCCCGTGACCGTGAAGAACTGAAAGCGTCGCATGGGCATTTGCGAGACGCCCGCCACGAACGGTGCAAACGTGCGCACGACAGGAATGAAGCGCGCGAGCACGATGGTCTTGCCGCCGTGGCGCTCGTAGAATTCGTGGGTTTTCTGCAGCGCGGCACGGTCGAGGAAGCGTTCGAGCACAGGAATGTGCGTATTGAACACCTTCGGCCCGATGGCGCGCCCAATCAAAAAGTTCACCGTATTGCCGAGGACCGCCGCCACGAGCAGCAGCACGATCAGCACGCCGAGATTCATCTCATGCGTAGCGGCAAACGCGCCGCCGATGAAGAGCAGCGAGTCGCCGGGCAGAAACGGCAGCACCACGAGCCCGGTTTCGCAGAACACGATCAGGAACAGCACCGCGTAGACCCAGCCGCCGTATTGCTGGATGAAGACACCGAGAAACTTGTCGATGTGCAAGACAAGATTGACGAACTGCAGGAGCGTATCCAAAAGTGTCCCTTATTGATCGCGGGCCGTGCGCCTGAAAAAAGCGCGTTCGCCCTGTGTTGCGCGAGAAGCCAAATTGACCGCGCCATGATACCGAAAGTGCCCGCGCGTCACGAAAATATCCCGTCAATTTCGGTGAATTTGCGCACAAAGCGCGGCTAGATGAGGGTTTCGCGGGCGCTCAAGCGCGTCGGGTCCGCAAGCGCCGACTCGCTATAATTGCGCGCATGTCTTCGAATTCCGAACCCACCGGCGCCGCGCCGGATTCCACCAGCGCCGCCGACATGGCAAGCGCTGCCAGCGCCGCCGTCGCATCGCGCGCCGCACAGCCCGCGCGCGCGATCCAGGCGCTGCCCGACCAGCTCATCAGCCAGATCGCCGCGGGTGAAGTGGTCGAGCGGCCCGCCTCCGTCGTCAAGGAACTGCTCGAAAACGCGCTCGACGCGGGTGCGAGCACGCTGCGCATCCTGCTCGACGAGGGCGGTGTCAAGCGCATCTCCATCGCCGACGACGGCTGCGGCATTCCCGAAGCCGAACTCCCGCTCGCGCTCATGCGCCACGCCACGAGCAAGATCCGCTCGCTCGCCGAACTGGAGAGCGTCGCGACGCTCGGGTTCCGCGGCGAAGCGCTGGCGTCGATCGCCTCGGTGGCCGAGATGTCGATCACGAGCCGCAGCGCCGACGCGCCGCACGCCGTGAAGATCGAGGGGCACACCGGCGCGATCTCGCCGGCTGCGGGCGGCCAGGGCACCACCATCGAAGTGCGCGAGTTGTACTTCAACACGCCCGCGCGCCGCAAGTTCCTCAAGAGCGAGCAGACCGAACTGGGCCATTGCCTCGAGATGATCCGCCGCAGCGCGCTCGCGCGCCCGGACGTCGCGATCTCGGTGCTGCACAACGGCCGCGCGGTCGAGCACTGGAACGCGAGCGATCCGGCCACGCGCGTCTCGAAGATCCTCGGCGAAGTGTTCGCCACGGCGCATCTGCCGCTCGACGAGCGCGCCGGCCCGCTCGCCGTGTACGGTTGTGCAGGGCTGCCTACGGCGAGCCGCAATCGCGCCGACCAGCAGTACTTCTTCGTGAATGGCCGCTTCGTGCGCGACAAGCTGCTCACGCACGCGGTGCGCTCGGCGTACGAGGACGTGCTGCACGGCGACCGCTATCCGTCGTACGTGCTGTTCCTCGACCTGCCGCCCGAGGCCGTCGACGTGAACGTGCATCCCTCGAAGATCGAAGTGCGTTTCCGCGATTCGCGCTCGATTCACCAGTTCGTGTTCCATGCCGTGCAGCGCGCGCTCGCGCGCCACGCGGGTGCCTCGCCCGAGACGACCTCTGGCGGCCATGCCGCTGCGCTCATCGAGCCGCGGGCGCTGCCGGGCGCCGGGGTGCTGGGCGCCTCGGTCGGGCTGGCTTCGGGCGCGGCCGACTCCGCGCGTGGAGGCGCAGCGCCCGGCGCGGCGGGCGGCTTCGGCGCCGACGGCAAGTTCGGCACCGCGAGCGTGGCGAGCAGCTTCGGCGGCGGCACGGGTGGCGCGCTCTCGCGCGCGTCGGGCTTCGGCCAGCCAGGCGGCGGCGGTGCCAGCGCGGGCAGCGGCAACACCTGGCTGCGCCAGTCGCGCATGACGCAAGGCAGCCTGCCTGTCGCGCAGCCGCTCGCACTGTATGACGCGTTGTTCGGCCGCAAGGATGTCGGCACCGGCACGGCGCAAGGTTCGACCGTGCCGCAGGCGCAAGACGGCGCAGTGGATGCGTTCGCTGCCGGCGCGCCGAACGCCGCCTTCGAAGCCGGCGAGGACCATCCGCTCGGCTTCGCGCTCGGCCAGGTCCACGGCATCTACGTCCTCGCGCAGAACGCGCGCGGCCTCGTGATCGTCGACATGCATGCCGCGCACGAACGCATTCTGTACGAGCAGTTCAAGCAGGCCCTCGCCGAACGCTCGCTCGCCGTGCAGCCCTTGTTGATCCCGATCTCGATGACGGCCGATCCCGTCGAAACCGGCACCGTCGAGGAAGAAAAGGCCACGCTCGAAGCGCTGGGCTTCGATCTCGCCGTCCTCTCGCCCACCTCGATTGCGATCCGCGCGGTGCCTGCGCTCCTCAAGGACGCCGATCTCCAGGCGCTCGCGCGCGCCGTGCTCGCCGACCTGCACGAGTACGGCGGCTCGCGCGTGCTCACCGAGCGCCAGCACGAGATGCTCGGCACGCTCGCCTGCCATCACGCGGTGCGCGCGAACCGGCGTCTCACGCTCGACGAAATGAACGCGCTCCTGCGCCAGATGGAAGCCACCGAGCGCGCCGATCAGTGCAACCACGGCCGGCCGACCTGGTATCAGCTCACGCTCGCCGATCTCGATCGGCTCTTCATGCGCGGTCAATGACGCAGTCCACGGAACAAACCGACGCAGTGCTGCCCGTCGCGTGTCTGCTCGGCCCCACGGCCTCGGGCAAGACGGCGGCCGCGCTCGCGTATGCCGAGCAGTCGGCGGCGCGCGGGCGCACGGTGGAAATCGTGAGCGTCGATTCGGCGCTCGTGTATCGCGAGATGGACATCGGCACGGCGAAGCCGAGCGCCGCGGAGCGTGCGGCCGCCGCGCATCATCTGATCGATATCGTCGATCCTCAGGATGCCTATTCGGCCGCCGACTTTCGCGCCGACGCCCTGCGCGTGACGGGCGAGATCGTCGCGCGCGGGCACGTGCCGCTGCTCGTGGGCGGGACGATGCTCTACTACAAGGCGCTCACGCAAGGCCTCAACGACCTGCCCTCGGCCGATCCGGCCGTGCGCGCGCAACTCGACGCCGAAGCCGCGCGCGACGGCTGGCCCGCCATGCATGCGCGCCTCGCGCAGGTCGATCCGGCCACGGCTGCACGCCTCGCCCCGAACGACTCGCAGCGCATCCAGCGCGCGCTCGAAATCTTCATGCTGAGCGGGCAGCCGATGTCGGTGCTGCTCGCCGCGCCGTCCACGCGCGAGGATGAAGCCGCGCGTTACCGCTTCGTGCCCGTCGCGCTCGAGCCGTCCGATCGCAGCGTGCTGCACGCGCGCATCGAAGCGCGCTTCGACGCCATGCTCGCGGGCGGTCTCATCGACGAGGTGAAGGCGCTGCGTGCGCGCGGCGACCTGAACCCGAACCTGCCATCCATGCGCTGCGTGGGGTATCGCCAGGTTTGGGAATACCTCGATGGCGAGGTCGATTATGACACCATGCGCGACAAGGGCGTGTTCGCCACCCGCCAGCTCTGCAAGCGCCAGCTCACGTGGCTGCGCGCCATGCGGGAGCGCATCGTCGTGGATTGCTGCGCGCAGGATGCGACCGATCAGGCCGTCGCGGCCGTAGCGCAGATCGGCGGCTAGGCCGCCGACACCGCCGACTCTCTTCACCGCTTTCTCCCCCGGGCGCTTTGTGCGCCACAACATCCCCGCTCAGTCCGCAGGCGGCGCACGTCCGCGCATTGCCCGCGCGACCTCCCCCGCCGCAGCGCGCCACCGAAAACGGCCCTCGCCCGCTTGACTTTCGACCGACCGGATACGATCATTCGTTCATCACTAGAGCAATTGCTCAGGCTCGAGCCGATCGGCCGCTTTGAGTAAGGAGACACCGAATGAACACCGAACGCAGCAATGCGAACGTGATCCTGCACATCGGCGCCGGGTCGTTTCACCGGGCGCATCAGGCGTGGTACCTGCATCGCGTGAACCTCGCGCGCAAGCCCGACGAGGCCGCATGGTCGCTCACCGTCGGCAACATCCGCTCCGACATGAACGCCGTGATGGACGCGCTGGCCGCGCAGAACGGCGTCTACACGCTCGAAACGGTCACGCCGCAGGGCGAGCGCGCTTACGAGACGATCCGCTCGATCACGCGCGTGCTGCCGTGGTCCGCCGATCTCGCGAGCCTGATCGACGCAGGCGCCGACGCGAACTGCAGGATCGTCGCGTTCACCGTGACCGAAGGCGGCTATTACCTCGACGAGCACGACCGCCTCGACACCGCGAACCCCGACCTCGCCGCCGACCTCAAGGGCGGCCGCACGACGATCTACGGCGCGCTCGCCGCGATCCTCGAAGCGCGCAAGGCGCGCGACGGCGGCCCCGTCACGCTGCAGACCTGCGACAACCTGCGCAGCAACGGCAAGCGCTTTCATGCGGGCATGCGCGAATTCCTCGCGCTGCGCGGCGCAACGGACCTGCGCGACTGGTTCGACGCGAACACGGCGTGCCCCGACTCCATGGTCGACCGCATCACGCCGCGCCCCACGCCCGACGTGCGCGAGCGCGTAAAAGCGGCGACCGGTGTGGACGACGCCTGCCCGGTGATGGGCGAGGCGTTCATCCAGTGGGTGATCGAGGATCACTTCTGCGCGGGGCGGCCCGCCTGGGAGCGCGCCGGCGCGGAGATGGTCGAATCGGTGATGCCCTACGAGGAAGCGAAGATCCGCATCCTCAACGCCACGCACAGCTGCATTGCGTGGGCGGGCACGCTCGTCGGGCTCGACTTCATCCACGAAGGCACCCACGACGCCGACATCCGCACCTTCGCGCGCGAGTACGTGAGCGAGGACGTGATTCCCTGCCTCACGCCCAGCCCACTCGATCTCGCCAAGTATCGCGACGTCGTGCTCGAACGCTTCAGCAATCCGTACATCCAGGACACGAACCAGCGCGTGGCCGCCGACGGCTACTCGAAGATCCCCGGCTTCATCGCGCCCACGCTCGCGCAACGCATCGCCGGGGGCGCGACGCCCGCCGCCACGGCCATGCTGCCCGCGCTCTTTCTGCGCTTTCTGGAACGCTGGCACACGGGCACACTGCCCTACCGCTACCAGGACGGCGTGATGGACGAAGCGGCCGTGCACCGCATGTTCGAGAGCGGCGACCCCGTCTCGGCGTACCTCGGCGACAAGCTGCTGTGGGGCGGCCTCGCCGGCAACCCGACACTGGGCGGCGCGGTGCGCGGCGCGCTCACGCGCATCGACCAGTGGCTCGCCTCGCGCGGCTGCAGCGTTTGAAGACAGACCGCACCGTAATCCGCAACGCCCGCGCCACGCGCGCCCTCCGGGTCGGCGCGCATGGCGTCGCGCCCGGCGCGCGGCTAAAGTAGCGCAACTCTCTTCACGACTTCAGCGCGCCTATGTATCTCGGCATCGACCTCGGCACCTCCGAAGTGAAAGTCCTGCTGCTCGCGCCCGACGGCCGCGTGATCGGCACCGCCGGCACGCCCTTCGTCGTCTCGCGCCCTCACCCGCGCTGGTCCGAGCAGAATCCCGCCGACTGGTGGGACGGCACGCGCCGCGCGCTCGCCGCGCTGCGCGAGGCGCATCCGCACGAATTCGCGCAGGTGCGCGGCATCGGCCTTTCCGGGCAGATGCACGGCGCCGTGCTGCTCGATGCGCACGACAACGTGCTGCGCCCCGCGATCCTCTGGAACGACATGCGCGCCGTGGACGAATGCGCCGAGCTGACCGCGCGCGCGCCGCAGCTGCATCGCATCGCGGGCAATCTCGCCATGCCGGGCTTCACGGCGCCCAAGCTGCTGTGGGTCGCGCGCCACGAGCCGCAAGTCTTTCGCGCAACGGCCTGTGTGCTGCTGCCGAAGGACTATCTGCGCCTGCAGCTCACCGGCGGCAAGGTCTCCGATCCATCGGACGCCGCGGGCACGCTCTGGCTCGACGTGGCCAAACGCGACTGGTCCGACGCGCTGCTCGACGCCTGCAACATGACGCGCGCGCAAATGCCCGCGCTCGCCGAAGGCAGTGCGCCGTCCGGCACGCTCCTGCCCGCGCTCGCGCGTGAGTTCGGTCTGCGCGACGACGTGGTCGTGGCGGCGGGCGGCGGCGACAACGCGACGAGCGCCATCGGCATCGGCGCCACGCAGCCCGGCGACGGCTTCGTCTCGCTCGGCACCTCGGGCGTGCTCTGCGTGGTGGGCGACCGTTTCCGGCCGAATCCCGCTTCCGCCGTGCATGCGTTCTGCCATGCCATTCCGGACCGCTGGCACCAGATGAGCGTCGTGCTTTCGGCGGCGAGCTGCCTGCGCTGGGTCTGCAAGCTCACGGGCACGAACGAGCCCACGCTGCTCGCCGAAGTCGAACAGCTCGACGCGCCAACCCTCGCCGAGGCCCCGCTCTTCCTGCCGTATCTCTCGGGCGAGCGCACGCCGCACAACGACCCGTATGCGCAGGGTGTGTTCTTCGGCATGACGCACGCGACCGACCGCGCGCTGCTCGGCTACGCCGTGCTCGAAGGCGTGACGCTCGCGCTCACCGACGGCCTCGACGCGCTCGCGGCCGCCGGCACCGAAGTGGGTGCGCTGTCGATGCTGGGCGGCGGCGCGCGCAGCGCCTACTGGGCGCAGCTGGTTGCGGACGCAGTCGACACGCCCACGCGCCAGCACGGCGGCGGCGAGACGGGCGCGGCGCTCGGCGCGGCGCGCCTTGGCTGGCTCGCGGCGGGCGGCAACGCGCGCGACGTGCTGACCAAGCCGCCCGTGGTGGCCGAGTACGCGCCGAACGCCGCGCGCCACGCGGCGCTGCGCGAGCGCCTCACCGCCTACCGCGCGCTGTACCGCCATGTCCGCCCGCTCTTCGAGCCCTCGCGCGAACGCCTCGCGTAACGCGTGCAGTACACTTCGGCCCCGCATCCCCCGACCCCCACCGTGCCCAAGTCCACCGAAAAACTCGATCTCGCGACCCGCGCCGCCTGGCTCTACTATGTGGCCGGCAACACCCAGAACGAAATCGCCGAGAAGCTGCAGGTGTCGCGCCCGGTCGCGCAGCGCCTCGTCGCGTTCGCGGTCGAGAAGAACCTCATTCGCGTGCGCGTCGATCATCGACTCGCCGATTGTCTCGCGCTCGCCGACGCGCTCTCGAAGCGCTACGGCCTTTCGGTCTGCGAAGTGGTGCCCGTGGACAACGACACGCCCGAGGAAATCGACCGCAAGCTCGCGGTCGCCGGCGCGCAGGTGATGGAGCGCTACCTCACCGAAGAGCGGCCGATGGTGGTGGCCGTGAGCAGCGGACGTACGCTAAAGGCCGCCGTCGACCAGATTGCGCAACTGGAGCGGCCGCAGCATCGGCTGGTTTCGATGGTGGGCGCGATCGCCCAGGACGGCTCGTCGAACCGCTACGACGTCGCGCTGCACATCTCCGAGAAGACGGGTGGCAAGCACTTTCTGCTGCCCGCGCCGCTCATCGCGGATAACGAGGCGGAGCGTGCGCAATGGTGCAATCACCGGCTCTATCGCATCGTCGAGTCGCTGTCGGGCGAGGCCGATGTCGCGTTCGTCGGCATCGGCAACATCGGCGAGCATTGCCCGCTGCATGAGGACGGCTTCATCACCTCCGACGAAGTCCGCGAGTTGATGGGCCAGGGCGCCGTGGCCGAAATGCTCGGCCTGCCGATCGACGCCGCCGGCAAGCGCGTCGATTCGCCCACGGGCCGCCGCGTGACGAGCGTGTACCTCGATTCGCCGCCGCGCCGCCCGACCATCGGCTTCGCCGGCGGCGCGCGCAAGCGCGAAGCGGTGATCGCGGCGCTCAACGGCGGCTGGCTCTCCGGGCTCGTCACCGACGAGCAGTGCGCGCGCGCCGCGATCGAACGCTAAGCCCAAAAAAGAAGCCCGCACGAAGCGGGCTAACAAAGGCAACCTCAGGTACCTCGCCACACAAGACACCGCCTCACCCTCCTCCGAGGCGGTGCGTCCGGCAAGCCAGTGAATTCACGCAGCCAGTTGCTGCGCGAAGCGACGCTCGAACGCCTGGCCGTTCGCGTCGAAGAGATGGCAATGGTCTGGCGTCGATCCCACCTTGAGCGCCTCGCCGCGCTCGTGCCGCTCGAGCGGCGGAATGCGCGCGATCAGGCCATCGGGCGCGACCGGGCATTCGGCGTAGAGATAGGCGGCGTCGCCGAGCGACTCGACCGTCATCGCCTTCGCGCTCACGCCTTCCGCGCCCGTCATGATGTGCAGGTGCTCGGGGCGGATGCCCACGGTCACCTTGTCGCCCTCGCGCGCCTTGCCCGGCTCGACGCCCACCTTCTGCGTATCGCCCGTTTCGTAGCGCACGACGATGCCGTCGCTGCCGATCTGCTGCACCGTGCCATCGAGGAAATTCATCTTCGGCGAGCCGATGAAGCCCGCCACGAAGCGGTTCGCCGGCGCGTGATAGAGACGGTTCGGACTACCGACCTGTTCGACATTGCCCGCCGAGAGCACGACGATCTTGTCGGCGAGCGTCATCGCTTCGACCTGATCGTGCGTCACGTAGATCATCGTCGTCTTCAGTTCGTCGTGCAGGCGCGCGAATTCGAGGCGCATCTTCACGCGCAGCGCGGCGTCGAGGTTCGAGAGCGGTTCGTCGAACAGGAACACCTTCGGCTTGCGCGTGATCGCCCGCCCGATCGCCACGCGCTGGCGCTGGCCGCCCGAGAGCTGCTTGGGCTTGCGGTCGAGCAGATGGTCGATGTGCAGGATCTTCGCGGCGTTCTTCACGGCCGCGTCGATTTCGGGCTTCTTCGCGCCCGCGAGCTTGAGGCCGAACGCCATGTTGTCGTACAGCGTCATGTGCGGATACAGCGCGTACGACTGGAACACCATCGCGATGCCGCGCTTGGCCGGCGGCACGTCGTTCATGCGCGTACCGTCGATCATCAGGTCGCCGCCGCTGATGTCCTCCAGCCCCGCGATCATCCGCATGAGCGTAGTCTTGCCACAGCCGCTCGGGCCCACGAACACGACGAATTCGCCGTCGCCGATGTCGAGGTTCACGTCGCGCAGCACTTCGTTGTCGTCGTAGCGCTTCAGTACGTCTCTGAGGATCACGCTTGCCATGATGTGTCTCCGTTTCTGCTTAAGTCTGCCTAAGCCGGTTCAGTTTGAACGCGTTTGCGCCTGCTTCATCCAGTACGCCACCCGCGCGGGCAGCGTCGTCATGTCGTCGAAGATTTCGCTTGCGCCCGCTTCGCGCAGCTCGTGCGCGTGCGCGTCGCCGCCCACGTGCGTGCCGCCCACGAAGCCGAGCACCGTCATGCCGGCCGAGCGCGCCGCGCTCACGCCCGTCACGCTGTCCTCGACCACGAGGCACGCAGCGGGCGCGACGTCCATGCCCTGCGCCGCCGCGAGATAGACGTCGGGCGCGGGCTTGGGCCGGGCGACGATATCGGCGCAGTACACACGCGCGCCAAAGAAGCGGTCGAGGTCATTGCGCGCGAGCACCTCGCGCACCACCGCCGTGTAGCTGTTGCTCGCGCAGGCCTTGGTGAGCGCCACGGCTTCCAGCGCCGCCACGACGCCCGGAAACAGCGGCGCCTCGCGCGCTTCGGCCTCGGCCACGGTGCGGATCGCATCGACGTCGGCGGCGGTGAGGCTGCGCCCGAGCGCTTCACCCGCGCCGCCCAGCACGCGCTCGATGCGCTGGCCGAGCAGCGGCATAACGACGGGCGCCGCGTCCACGCCGGGCCAGCGCGCTTCGAGTTCGCGCACCAGCACCTGGGCCGCCACGGCTTCGCTGTCGATCAGCACGCCGTCGCAATCGCAGATCAGGGCTTGAATGGACATCGCATTGGCCATTACTTGACTGCCCCGAAGGTAAGGCCGCGCACCAGTTGCTTCTGCGACAGCCAGCCGACGATCAGCACCGGCGCGACCGCGAGCAGCGACGCTGCGGAAAGCTTCGCCCAGAACAGCCCCTCGGGACTCGAGTACGACGCGATGAACACCGTCAGCGGCGCGGCGTTCGAGCTGGAGAGGTTGATGCTCCAGAACGCTTCGTTCCACGAAAGAATGATCAGCAGCAGTGCGGTGGAGGCGAGCCCCGGCACCGCCATCGGCATGAGCAGATAGACGATTTCCTGCCAGGTGGCCGCGCCGTCCATGCGCCCGGCTTCGAGAATGTCCTTGGGAATCTCGTTGAAGTACGTGTACGCCATCCACACGGCGATCGGCAGATTGATGAGCGTGTAGACGATCACCAGTCCGCTCACGGTGTCGAGCAGCCCGGAGTTCTTCCACAGCAGGTAGATCGGCACGAGCACGCCCACCGAAGGCATCATCTTGGTGGAGAGCATCCACAGCAGAATGCCCTGCGTGCGCTTGTTCGGGAAGAACGCCATCGCGTAGGCCGCGGGCACCGCGAGGATCAGGCAGACGATCGTCACGCCGGCCGAGATCATCACCGAATTCCACGCGAACGCGAAGTAGTTGCTGCGCGCGAACACCTCTCTGAAGCTGTCGAGCGTCGGCAGGAAGAAGATCGTCGGGATATAGGCCTGCTGCTCGGTTTTGAACGCCGTGATCGTCATCCAGAAGATCGGGAAGAACAGCGCGATCGCGATCAGCCAGGCAAGCAGCCCCGGCAGCACGCGCCCGACGAACTGCATGGGCGAAGAATGGTTGACCGCGTCGGGCGATTGCGCGGGCGTAGCGGTAATCTGGCTCATTTTTCGTACTCCCCTTTGAGGTTGCGCGCGAGCATGCGCACGAGGAAGAACGACACGATGTTCGCGAGCACGACGGCGAGAATGCCGCCAGCCGAAGCGATGCCCACGTCGAACTGCTGCAGGCCCATCGAGTAGATCAGGTAAGTGAGGTTGGTGGTCGCGTTGCCGGGACCGCCGCCCGTGGTCGTGTAGATCTCGGCGAAGATCGACAGCAGGAAAATGGTTTCCATCATCACGACGACGGCAATTGCGCGCCGCAGGTGCGGCAGCGTGATGTAGAAGAACAGGGCGATCGGGCCCGCGCCGTCGATCTTCGCGGCTTCCTTCTGCTCCTGATCGAGCGACTGGATCGCCGTGAAGAGAATGAGGAACGCGAACGGCAGCCACTGCCACGCCACGATCATGATGACCGCCGTGAGCGGATAAACGGCGAACCAGTCGATCGGTGTCATGCCCATCGAGCGCATCGCGATGGCCACGAGGCCGTACACCGGATGCAGGATCATGTTCTTCCAGATCAGCGCGCTCACCGTGGGCATCACGAAGAACGGCGCGATCGCGAACAGGCGCGCCACGCCCTGACCAATGAACTTGCGGTCGAACAGCACCGCCATCAGCACGCCGCCGACCACGGTGATCACGAGCACCGCCACGATCAGCTCGATGGTGTGCACGATCGACGGCACGAACGAGGGATCGGTGGCGAGGAACCTGTAGTTGTCGAAGCCCGCGAAACCCTTGAGATCGGGGTTCAGCAGGTTGTATCGCGTGAACGAATACCAGATCGTCATCGCGAGCGGGATCGTCATCCACAGCAGCAGCACCGCTACGGACGGCGTCACGAGCCAGCGTGAGGCCGAGCGGCGCGATTCGACCTGCTGCGGTTTCTGCGGCGTGCGCGCTCGATTGAATATAGGCATGGGGAGATGGAGATGACGCATGAGGACCACCCTTCTCGGTTGCGCGCCTGTGCGGGGCACGGCGCGGCATCGGCTGTCGCGAGGGTGCGCGCCGCGCCGGGTGGCCCGGCGCGCACTTCGCGCTACTACGCTGGCTGCCTGAACGGCGCAGCCTGACTTCTCGCAGTTACTTCTGATACCCGGCTTGCGCCACGGCGCGGTTGGCAGCGGCGTTACCCGCCGTGAGCGCCTGGTCGACGCTCATCTGCCCTGCCACGGCGCCCGCAATGCTCTGGCCCACGACCGTACCGAACGACTGGAACTCAGGAATCCCGACGAACTGGATACCCGTGTACGGCACCGGCTTCGCGGTCGGATGGTTCGGATCGGCGGTCTGGATCGCCTTCAGCACGAACTCGGAGAACGGCGCGGCCTTCTTGTACTCGGGATTCTGGTAGGTCGAAATCCGCGTACCCGACGGCACCGAAGCCCAGCCCTCGTCCTGCGCGACCATCTGGACGTATTCCTTCGACGTGGCCCATTCGATGAACTTCTTCGCGGCGTCCTGCGACTTCGACGACTTCGGAACAGCCAGCGCCCACGACCACAGCCAGTGCGCGCCATTGGGCGTGACTTCGGTCGGCGCGGCCGCGAAGCCGATCTTGTCGGCCACCTGCGACTGCTGCTTGTTGTAGAGGATGCCGGCCGCCACCGTCGCGTCGATCCACATCGCGCACTTGCCCGACGACATCAGCGTGAGGTTTTCGTTGAAGCCGTTCGAGCTGGCTCCCGGAGGGCCGTCCTTCTTCAGCATGTCGACGTAGAAGTTCACCGCCTTCTTCCACTCCGGCGAGGTGAGCTGCGCCTGCCACTTTTCGTCGAACCAGCGGCCGCCGAAGGTGTTCGCGACCGTCGTCACGTACGCCATGTTCTCGCCCCAGCCGGCCTTGCCGCGCAGGCAGATGCCGTAGGTGCCGGCGGACTTGTCGGTGAGCTTGTCGGCAAAGTCCTTGATCTGGTCATAGGTCGGCTGCTCGGGCATCTTGAGGCCCTTCTTGTCGAACAGGTCCTTGCGGTAATACGTCATCGAGCTTTCGACGTAGAACGGCAGCGCGTAAAGCGTGCCGTTGTACGAGAGCCCGTCGCGCGCGGTCTTCACCACGTCGTCGAGGTCGTAGCTCGCGGGGAGGTTCGTCATCGGCACGATCCAGCCGCGCTTGCCCCACTGCGGCGCCTCGTAGGTGCCGATCATCATCACGTCGAACTGGCCGCTGTTGGTCGTGATGTCGGTGGTCGCGCGCTGGCGCAGCACGTTTTCCTCGAGAATCACCCAGTTCAGCTTGATGCCCGGATTGGCCTTTTCGAAGGCAGGCGAGAGCTTCTTCAGCTCGATCATGTCCGGGTTGTTCAACATGGCGATCGTGACGGTCTGCGCGTGCGCGGCGCTCGCCGCAGCGACGAGTGCACCCACACTCACCGCTCGACTTATGCACTTTGCTGCGGTCTTCATTGCTGGCTTCATGACGTTGTCTCCTTGTTCGTTGCGTTATGTCTTGCTGCAGCCGGGCTGCTGTCGTGATGCGTTGTGCAAGGGTTGCGGGAAAGGTCAACTCATCCAGTTTCCGCCGTCGACATTGAGGGTCTGCGCGGTGATGTAATCGGCGTCGGCGGAAGCGAGAAAGAGCGCGGCGCCCGTGAGATCCCCGGGCAGGCCCATGCGCCCGAGCGGCACGGCCTCGCCCACGAGGCGCTTCTTCTCGCCGGGCGGACGATGCTCGTAGCGTGCGAAGAGCGCGTCGACCTGCTCCCACATGGGCGTGTCGACCACGCCCGGCGCGATGCCGTTCACGTTGATGCGATGGGGCGCCAGCGCGAGCGCCGCCGACTGCGTGTAGCTCAGCACGGCGGCCTTGGTTGCGCAGTAGTGGGCGACGAGCGCTTCGCCGCGGCGGCCCGCCTGCGAGGACATGTTGATGATCTTGCCGCCCTGGCCCTGCTCGACCATGCGGCGCGCCACGGCCTGCATGAGGAAGAACATGCCCTTCACGTTCACCGCGAAGAGGCGGTCGTACACGTCCCAGGATTCGTCGAGGAGCGGGCGCATGTCGAAGAGCGCCGCGTTGTTGAAGAGGATATCCACGCGGCCGAAGCGTTCGACCGCGCTCTCCACGATGCGGTCGATGTCCTCGCGGCGCGTGACGTCGGCGGAGATTGCGAGCACACGCTCGGGGTGCGCGGCGGCCAGCGCTGGCGCGACGGACCCGGCGGGCTTCACGTCGACGAGCACGCAGCGCGCGCCTTCGTCCAGATAACGCTGCGCGACCGCCTCGCCAATGCCGCTGGCCGCGCCAGTCAGCACGGCTACCTTGTCCTGCAAACGTCCGGCCGCTGGGGTCGCGGTGTGTGCCACAGGTTGTCTCCAATTTCGTTCGTGCGGGGCGCGCGGCGGGCACTCCCGAGGAGCCGCTGAGCGATCGCCCGACATGTGAGCATTTGCTCTGTCGTTGATCGAATGATCGGTTACGAGTCGGAGACTGTCAAGGCGAACAAACGCGATTGCCCGAGATTTCGATGGTGCGACGCGCAAGCCTCGACTGGCTGCGGCCCGCAGGTCCGGCCCGCTGGCCGGACGGCGAGCTGACTCGCCAATCGAAGTGATACGTTATATCATCTCGCCTTTGCGACGCCGACGCGCCCGCGTCCGCTTTCAGGCTCCCTATAGACAAGGATAGAACCATGATCACGTTCAGCCGCGCCAACTGCCCGCCCCGGACTGCCACAACAGGCACGCGCCGTCGCGTCACGCTCGCGCGCCTCGCGGCCGGGCTCGCTCTCGCGCTGGGCAGCGCGTTCGGCGGCGCAAGCGCGGCCCTGGCGGCGCAGGCCGGCAGCGTCACGATTCCCGTCGTTGCGGCGGAGAACTTCTACGGCGACGTCGTCAAGCAGATCGGCGGCAATTACGTGGACGTGACGAGCATCCTGAGCAACCCCGACCAGGACCCGCACCTCTTCGAGGCCAGCCCGAAGACCGCCCGCGCGCTCCAGAATGCGCGCGTGGTGGTGTACAACGGCGCCGACTACGACCCGTGGATGACCAAGCTGCTAGGCGCCACCGGCGCCGGCAAGAACGGCACGAGCCGTACGACGATCGTCGCGGCGGACCTCGTCGGCAAGAAAGCGGGCGACAATCCGCACCTCTGGTACGACCCGAAGACCATGCCCGCCGTGGCGCGCGCCGTGAGCGCCGCGCTCGGCGCGGCGGACCCCGCGCACAAGAGCGTGTACGATGCCAACCTGGCAACCTTCCTCGCCTCGCTGCAACCCGTCGACGCCAAGGTCGCGGCGCTGCGCGCGCGCTATCAGGGGCAGCCCGTCACGGCCACGGAGCCGGTGTTCGGCTATATGTCGGATGCGATCGGCCTGGACATGCGCAACCTGCGCTTCCAGCTCGCGGCGATGAACGACACCGAGGCGAGCGCCTCGGACATCGCCGCGTTCGAGCGCGACCTGCGCGAGCGCCGCGTGCGCGTGCTGATCTATAACAGCCAGGCGACCGAGGCGCTCACGCGGCGCATGCTGGCACTGGCGAAGCAGTCGAAGGTGCCGTCCGTGAGCGTGACCGAGACGCAGCCGGCCGGCGTGAACTTCCAGCAATGGATGCTCGCGCAGCTCGACTCGCTCGACAAGGCGCTGGCAGCGGGAACAGCAGGGCAACACTAACCGTATTCAGCAAGGACAGATGTCATGACCGGGGCCGGCTCTTCGCCCACCGATATCGCTTCATCGCGCAACGCACAGCATAACGGCGCGCACCGCGCGCCCACGCCTGTCCTCACGCTAGCGGGCGTGACGCTGACGCTCGGCGAGCGCACGATCCTGCGCGACGCGAACTTCGCGGTGAACCAGGGCGAATTCATCGGCGTGCTCGGCCCGAATGGCGCGGGCAAGACCACGCTCATGCGGGCGATTCTCGGCCTCGTGCCGGCCTCGCACGGCGCGATCCGCGTGCTGGGCGAGCCGGTCGCGCGCGGCAACGCGAAGATCGGCTACATGCCGCAAACACGCACGGCGCTCGCGAGCCGCCGTGTGCGCGGCCGCGACTTCGTGGCGATGGCCGCCGACGGCCACCGCTGGGGCCTGCCGCGCGCCGACGCCGCCACCCGCGCCGACGTCGCGCGCGTGCTCGACCTCGTGGGGGCGACCGCGCTTGCGGACCGCCCGCTTTCGGAGCTGTCGGGCGGCGAACGCCAGCGCCTGCTGCTCGCGCAATGCCTGCTCGGCGACCCGAAGCTGCTGCTGCTCGACGAGCCGCTCATCAGCCTCGACCCCAACCACCAGCGCGGCGTGGTCGAACTCGTGCGCCGCGTGCAGCGCGAGCTCGGCATCGC
>NZ_JBFRCL010000075.1:0-39011 GCF_040965695.1 Paraburkholderia sp. BR10937 | reverse complement strand
CGCCTTGCGAGCACCACGACCTGGTGGTTGCGATACGCGCCTGCATCGCCGTGGGCGAGGGTGTCGCTCGCCGGCAGGTACTTCGCATCGAACCGGTCGCGCGAGACGACCCAGCGATCGCCGGTCGAACCGGTGATGATCGCGTCGCCGGGCGCATAGCGGTTCGGGCCTTCGAGGCTCATCAGCTCGCCGGCTTCGGTTGCGAACTCGACGCTCACGGTCTCGTCCTTGACGACGCGCTGTGCGGCGGGGTCGACACGCAGGTCGAGTTGGGTCAGTTCAATCATGGCGGCAGCAGCGGACGGCTTCACAAAAAACGGCTTTCAAAGAAGCGACGGCCGGGCAGTTTCGCCCGGCCGTCGCGCGGTCCGCAAGGGTACCCTGGATCGGGCCGTCGCGCACGCATGGGAGCGCGACCCGATTCGCGGGTGCGCCTTACTCCGTCTTACTGCGCGGCCGGCGTGCTGGCCGCTTCGGAGTCGCTGGCTGCGGCGCCTGCGGACGGCTTCGCCTTGCCCTTGTGCTTCGGATGCCCCGGCTTGCCCGACGGGCCGTACTCATTGCCGTGGCGGAAGGCCTGATCGGCGAGCTTCTTCTGTTCCGGCGAGAGGCTGGTGTAGAGCGGCTCGAATGCCGAGACGAGCTTCTGCATGTCGTCCGCGTGCGCCTGGGCGATCTGCGCGTACTGCTTCATGTCGTCGAGCGCGTTGCGCGAGCTTTCGCTCTCCGCACGCTGCTTGAAGAGATTCGACATGGTCTCGCCGTTGCTGCGCATGGTGTCGGCGAACGTCTTCCATTGCGGCTCTTGCTCGGGCGTGATCTTGAGCTGCGTATGCAGCCACGTGATGCGCTCCTCGACGCGCTGCTGATGCTGTGCGGCGCGCACGTCGGCGCTCGACGCGGCCGCGGCGGTTGCCGACGCGGCCGGCGCGGCGCTTTGCGCGAACGCACCGCTCATCGAGAGCGAGGCGGCAAGGATGACGAAAGCTTTCTTCATTGTGACTCCTTGAATCATTTCGTAGCGGGTAGCATGGCCAGAATGGCTGCAGGCGTTATTAGTACCACGTTCTCGCTTCGCGACGCCCCGGCTGCGACACTTGCTTACAAACGAAACGCGTGGAAATACCCGTCGCGCATGGCTTGCGTGACGCGGGCGCCGCCCGGCGTGCTCACCCGCGCGCGATAATGACGCCGTTCAGACTTCCCATCCAGACCGCCCCCCGATGAGACCTCCGCGCCTCGATCAACTCGACGACCTCGACCGCAGCCTCGTCGCGCTGCTGCAGGAAAACGCGCGCGAAAGCGTCGCGAATCTCGCACGGCGCCTGGGCGTCGCGCGCACCACGGTGCTGGCGCGCATCGAGCGGCTCGAACGCACCCAGGTGATCGCGGGCTACGGCGTGCGCCTCGGCCAGGACGTGCTCGATGCGAGTCTGCAGGCGTGGGTCGGGCTCATCATCGCGCCACGCCATGGGCCCGATGTGCAAAAGCGCCTCGGCAAGATGCCCGAAGTGCAGTTGCTGTGCGCGGTGAGCGGCGAGTACGACTACGTGGCGTGGCTGCGCGCCGATTCGCCCGACCGCCTCAACGACCTGCTCGACCAGATTGGCGGCATACCCGGCGTGGAGCGCACGACCACGTCGATCGTGCTCGCGCGCAAGGTCGATCGCGGCTCGGTGACGGGCTGAATCGAGGGCTGAGCCGCGGGTCGAAACGTGGGGCGGACGGCGAGGTATTCGCCATCGAAAATGAACGGTTTCGTCATTTCGACGAAACCGTTCGTCATAATGCCGAAAATCGCGGTCGAAACGCATCGTTTTGCGTCTATGAACCGTATTTGTCTCTCCCTAGACTGTGTTTGAGCGGGCGCTGCCCATCCCCAAGCATAGAAAACCAAAGGAGATGACCCATGAAAGTTGCGATTGCAGGCGCCGGTCTGATCGGCCACACCATTGCCCACATGCTGCGCGAGAGCGGCGACTACGAAGTCGCGGCGTTCGACCGCGATGCGAAGGCGCTCGAGCCGCTTGCGGCGCAGGGCATCCCCACCGCGCGTGTCGATTCCGGCGACGCGGCCGCGCTGCGCGGCGCGCTGGAAGGCTACGACGTGCTGATCAACGCGCTGCCGTATTATCTCGCGGTGAACGTCGCGTCGGCGGCGAAGGGCGCGGGCGTCCATTACTTCGACCTGACCGAGGACGTGCGCGCGACCCACGCGATCCGCGCGCTGGCCGACGGCGCCGATCATGTCTTCATGCCGCAATGCGGTCTCGCGCCCGGCTTCATCGGCATTGCGGCGCATGCACTCGCGAGCCGCTTCACCGAGATCCGCGACGTCAAGATGCGCGTGGGCGCGCTGCCGCAGTTCCCCACCAACGCGCTCAAGTACAACCTCACGTGGAGCGTGGACGGTCTCATCAACGAGTATTGCCAGCCGTGCGAGGCGATCCGCGAAGGCCGCACGCAGTGGGTGCAGCCGCTCGAAGGTCTCGAGCATTTCTCGCTCGACGGCGTGGAGTACGAGGCCTTCAACACCTCGGGCGGCCTGGGCACGCTCTGCGAGACGCTTTCCGGCAAGGTCGAGTCGCTCGACTACAAGTCGGTGCGCTATCCGGGTCATCGCGCGCTCATGCAGTTCCTGCTCGAAGACCTGCGCCTTTCCAGCGACCGCGACACGCTCAAGTCCATCATGCGCCGCTCGGTGCCCGCCACGGAGCAGGACGTCGTGCTCATCTTCATGACGGTGACCGGCATGCGCGACGGCAAGCTCGTGCAGGAAGTGTTCACGCGCAAGATCTTCGCGAAGACGGTATGCGGCGTGCCCATGAGCGCGATCCAGATCACCACCGCCGGCGCCATGTGCGCGGTGCTCGACCTGTTCCGCGAAAAGCGTCTGCCGCAAGCCGGGTTCGTGCGTCAGGAGCAGGTGTCGCTCCAGCAGTTCCTCGCGAACCGCTTCGGTCAGGTGTACGAAGGCGCGACGCTCGACAGCCGCGCGAAGGTGGCGGCCTGAAGTCTCAGGTCGATGCCGTTGCCGACACGATGCGCTCAAGCAAGGCGTCGTAGTCGGCCGCGGCGGGCGCGCTGTTGTCGAAGAGCAGCAGGCCGTCGAGCTGCGCACCCGTCGGCATGAAGCGCCGCTGCCGGTATTCGGCCCAGTGAGCGAGTTTGTACGCGTCGATCGGATGGGCGCGCGCGACGATGCGCGCGTGCGCCGTTTCCTCGCTCGTATGCACCCACACCACGGTGAGCCCCACCTCCTGACCGACGCCGAGCCACGCGCGGTCGAACAGCTTGCGCTCGCGCACTTCGCGCGATAGCGGGCCGACCACGAGCGCGCTCACGCCAAGCTCGAGGTTTTCGCGGGCGGTGTCGATGAGCCCCCGGTACTCGGCTTCGCGAAAATGCTGCAGGAAGAGCGGGCTGTCGCGATCGTTCGGGTCGTGCGTGAGCGCGCCCATTGCGGCGGCGCTATAGCTGCCGTAAAGCGTGTCCTTGTCGAGCAGGCAGAACGGCTCGCCGGTCTCGCGGGCGAGCGGCGCGAACAGGCGTTTGGCGAGCGAGGTCTTGCCGGCGCCGGCGTGGCCGCAGAAGAACACCAGTCTCGTCACGGGCGGCGTGCCTCGCCATGTGGCGTGCCGGCGTCTGCCGAAGGGGCGCTATCCGGGCCGGTCTGCTCGGGTCCGTGTCCGTTCAGGAATTTGCCGTTGGCCTCGAGCCACATCACGTTGATGATGCCAAAGCCGAGCGCAACGCCGATGCCGAGGATCCACGAGAAGTACCACATGGCCGTTGCCTCCTCTTGATGCCGGTTGCGAGCGCTGCCGCGCAGTCCCCAAAGCATATAACAACGATGATCGGTCTGGCGCCCATACGGATATGATGGGCGCGAACCAGGAGCCAGAGGTCAGAAGAGGGGAAAGCGCCCATGCCGCCTTTGCCGTCGCGCAGATCGATCGCGAGTCTCGCCGCCGTCACGGTGGTCGCCGCGCTCGCACTCGTCGGTTGTGCCGAGGAGCAGCCGCAGCCCATGCCGTTCAAGCCCGTGCCGGCCGAACGCATCCTGAAGACTGGCTACACCGGGCCGGGCGAGGGCCTCGTGGCCGTGGACGTGCGCCGCGAGCGCACCCGCAACGTCATCGTCAAATTCCGCGACGCGCCCGTCTACATCGACGGCGAGCCCGTGACCGACCTCATGGACGGCGAGCACGTCACGTTCTACCTCACGCCGGGCGTGCACCGCATCGCCGTGACGACCCAGTTCGATCCCGTGATCGAATTGCGCTTTCTCGTGGATCCGCGCTACACCAACCGCGCGAGCGTCACCTTCGACAAGGATGACCGCATCGGCATCCGCCGCGTGGCGCAGTAACCTCCCAGTTTGCCGCCGCCGTTGCACGGCGGGCACGGGCAGTGCTCTCAGGCCCAGTCAGGTCCCGTCAGGCGGGCGCGCGCCGCTCGGGCACCCCGTCCAGACGCCGTCGGTCGACGGAACACCTTACACTTGGCAACCGGTGCAACTCGAAGCGGCGCGGGCGCGACCCGCCGCGCGGAAGAAAAGGAACATGCTAATCAATTGCGTCGCGTATCAAGGCGGCAAGAAACTGGCCGACGTCACAGTCGAAGCCATCAGCGACTATCTGGCGAAGCCCGAGTGCTTCGTCTGGGTCGCGCTCAAGGATCCCGACGCCGGAGAAATGGCGGCGATGAAGGAGGAGTTCGGCCTGCATGCGCTCGCCATCGAAGACGTGATGAACGGCAACCAGCGGCCGAAGATCGAGGAATACGGCGACACGCTCTTTTGCGTGCTCCACACGCTCGAACTCGACGACGACGGCGAAGTCATCACAGGCCAGGTGAACGTCTTCGCCGGCCCCAATTTCGTGCTCTCGGTGCGCCACCGCGCGCAGCAGGGTTTCACCGACGTGCGCGCGCGCTGCGAGCGCGAGTCCGAATTGCTGCGCGAAGGCTCCGGGTTCGTGCTCTACGCGCTGATGGACAGCGTGGTCGACCGCTACGCGCCCGTGCTCGAAACGCTCTCCAGCGAGATCGAGGAACTGGAGGACCGCATCTTCGACAAACACGACCTCGCGGGCTCGCGCGCGATCATCGAGGATCTCTATTCGCTCAAGCGCCGTCTCGTGATCCTCGCGCATCACGTCACGCCGCTCGTGGATGCCGTCGGCAAGCTCGTGGGCGGGCGCATTCCGCAGATCTGCGTGGGCATGCAGGCGTACTACCGCGACGTGTACGACCATCTCGTGCGCGTGTCCAACATGATCGACGCACGCCGCGAAATGATCGTCACGGCGATCCAGGTGAACCTCGGCATGATCTCGCTCGCGGAGAACGAGGTGACCAAGCGGCTCGGTTCCTTCGCCGCGCTGTTTGCCGTGCCGACGATGATCGCGGGTATCTACGGCATGAACTTCGAGCATATTCCGGAGCTGCATTTCAGGTTTGGCTACCAGATCTGCCTTGCCGCCATGCTCGTGCTCGATATCTTCCTGTTTTTCCTGTTTCGTCGTATTAACTGGCTCTAATGCGGGGCGGGTGTTGTTGCGTCGCCGCATGGCCGGCAGCGACGCCAGTGACAGAGCGAAGTTGACATCGTTCAGCGCCTGCGCCGAGAATGGGCCGGCAGAAAACGTTTGCGCATAACCAGAAAGCAGGGCCCAGCCGGGCCCGACAAACCGGAGACTTCCAGACATGAACTCCCGCATTCGCCGCCGCATCCTTCTCGCCGCCAGCGCGCTCGCCACGACCGCCGTAACAGGCGCCTTGCCGCTCGCGGCCCGCGCACAGGCGCCTCACAAGCCGAAGGTCGCGCTCGTCATGAAGTCGCTCGCCAACGAGTTCTTCCTCACCATGGAGACCGGCGCGAAGGACTATCAGAAGCACAACGCCGACCAGTTCGATCTCATCACCAACGGCATCAAGAACGAGACCGACACGGCCGCGCAAATCCAGATCGTCGAGCAGATGATCGTCTCGAAGGTCGACGCCATCGTGCTCGCGCCCGCCGACTCCAAGGCGCTCGTGCCCGTCGTGAAGAAGGCGGTGGACGCGGGCATCATCGTCGTGAACATCGACAACAAGCTCGACGCCGACGTGCTCAAGTCCAAGGACCTGAACGTGCCGTTCGTCGGCCCGGACAACCGCAAGGGCGCCCGCCTCGTGGGCGACTACCTGGCCAGGCGCCTGAAGTCGGGCGACCCGGTGGGCATCGTCGAGGGCGTGTCCACCACGACCAATGCGCAGCAGCGCACCGCGGGCTTCAAGGACGCGATGGACGCCGTGGGCGCGAAGATCGTCTCGACGCAGTCGGGCGAATGGGAGATCGACAAGGGCAACGCCGTCGCCTCGGCCATGCTCAATGAATACCCGGACATCAAGGCGCTCCTGTGCGGCAACGACAACATGGCGATCGGCGCCGTGTCGGCCGTGCGCGCGGCGGGCAAGCAGGGCAAGGTGTACGTGGTCGGCTACGACAACATCGCCGCCATCAAGCCCATGCTCAAGGACGGCCGCGTGCTCGCCACCGCCGACCAGTTCGCGGCGAAACAGGCCGTATTCGGCATCGACACGGCCCTGAAGGCGCTCAAGGAGCACAAGAAGCAGTCGGAGCTGTCGGGCATCGTCGAAACGCCCGTGGTGCTCGTCACGAAGTAAGCGCTGCCGGCAGGCGCCACGCCGTGGCGCGGCGGTATTTGCGTGCGCAACGCAATAAACGCTCAAGAATCTCGCCGCGCAGCCGTTATTTGTACCGGGATGGCCGCATGGGCGGCCGTCTTCCGCTGGGCGGCGTATCGCTGCCCGGCGCGCCGTTCGAGGCGCGCTCTACCGGAGCGTGCGGCGGCGGTGCGGACCCGCAGTATCCGGGCGGCGCGACTCACCGGTTGAACCCGGCGGCGCGGCTCGCGACTACAGGATCGTGATGGATGCAAATGTCCCCGACGTAGCGTCACCTGCGCCCGCCGTGCTTACGGTGACGGGCGTCGGCAAGACCTACGAGCAGCCGGTGCTCGCCGACGTCAGCCTCGCGCTGCACGCCGGCGAAGTGCTTGCGCTCACGGGGGAAAACGGCGCCGGCAAGAGCACGCTCTCGAAGATCGTGAGCGGCCTCACGGCGCCGAGCGCGGGCAGCATGACGCTGATGGGCCAGCCCTACGCCCCGGCGAGCCGCCGCGAAGCCGAGGCGCTCGGCGTGCGCATGGTCATGCAGGAGCTGAACCTGCTGCCCACGCTAAGCGTTGCGGAGAACCTGTTTCTGGACCGCCTGCCGCAGTCGGGGCCGCTGCGGTTCGGCTGGATCGATCGCAGGCGGCTGCGTGAAGACGCGCGGGCCGCGATGGCGCAGGTCGGGCTCGAGGCGATCGACCCCGACACGCCGGTCGGGGAGCTGGGTATCGGGCATCAGCAGCTCGTGGAGATCGCGCGCAACCTGATCGGCAGTGCTGCCGGTCCCGGTGGCGCCGATGGCGGCGACATGCGCGTGCTGATCCTCGACGAGCCGACGGCCATGCTCACGGCCCGCGAGGTCGAGCTGCTGTTCGAGCAGGTCGCGCGGCTGAAGGCGCGCGGCGTGGCGATCGTCTACATCTCGCACCGGCTCGAAGAACTCGAGCGCATCGCGCAGCGCGTCGCGGTGCTGCGCGACGGCAAGCTCGTGCGGGTGGATGCCATGGCCAACCTCACGCCCGAGCGCATCGTCGCGCTGATGGTGGGACGCGAGCTTGGCGAGCGCATCGATCTGGGGCAGCGGCGCATCGGCGCGCCGCTCCTGAAGGTGGACGGACTTACGCGCGCGAAGGCCGTGCGCGACGTGTCGTTCGAGGTGCGCGCCGGCGAGATTTTCGGCGTGTCGGGGCTGATCGGCGCGGGCAGGACGGAGCTGATGCGGCTCATCTACGGCGCCGACCGCATGGAGCGCGGCACGGTGGCGCTGGCGCCCACGCCGGGCGCGGCGCCGCAGCCGGTGCAGGTCGCCTCGCCCGCCGACGCGGTTCGGCTTGGCATCGCGCTCATCACCGAGGACCGCAAGGGCGAAGGGCTGCTGTTGCCGCAGCCGCTCGCCGCGAACGTGACGCTCGGCAACGTGGGCGCGGTCTCGCGCTATGGCGTGGTGGACGCGGCGCGCGAGACCACGCTGGCGCGCACGCAGATCGACGCACTGCGAATCCGCGCGTCCGGACCCGCGCAGCCGGTGGGCGAGCTGTCGGGCGGCAACCAGCAGAAGGTGGTGATCGGCCGCTGGCTCGCGCGCGACATTACGCAGTCGATGCGCGTCGTGCTGTTCGACGAGCCCACGCGCGGAATCGACGTCGGGGCGAAGTTCGACATCTACGCGCTCATGGGCGCGCTCGCGCGCGAGGGCCGGGCGCTCGTGGTGGTATCGAGCGACCTGCGCGAGCTGATGCTGATCTGCGACCGCATCGGCGTGATGTCGGCGGGGAAGATGACGGCCATCTACGGTCGCGACGAGTGGAGCCAGGACAAGCTGCTGGCCGCCGCCTTCGCGGGGCTGCGCGCCGAGGATGCGCTGGTCGCGAACGCGTGCGATTTGCCGGAGATGGGCGAGGTGCCGCCACACGTGGAAACGCGCAAGCCACAGGAACGCAACGACGACCCACGAGGGAGCGCTTCATGACGAACGACCCGTTGCGCGGGCAACCGTCGCCGCAGGGCGACGAAAGCGGTGGGCGAACCAGTTCGACCAAAATCGCGACGGCGTCGGCGCCGCATGCGATGCAGGCGAGCGGCAAGCCCGTGGGAACGCGCTTTGGCTTTTCGAACTATCTGGGCCTCGCGCTCGCGCTGATCGCGATGGTCGTGTTGTTCTCGCTGCTGAGTTCACACTTCCTCACTTACGATACGTTCAGCACGATCGCGAACCAGATTCCCGATCTCGTGGTGATGGCCGTGGGCATGACCTTCGTGCTGATCATCGCGGGCATCGATCTTTCGGTGGGCTCGGTGCTCGCGCTCGGCGCTTCGGTGGTGAGCGTGGCGTCGCTCAAGTGGGGCTGGGGCGCGCTGCCGGCGGCGCTGCTCGGCCTCGTCGCCGCGGCGGCCACGGGCACGCTCACCGGCGCGGTGACAGTGGGCTGGCGCATCCCGTCGTTCATCGTTTCGCTCGGCGTGCTCGAAGCGGCGCGCGGGCTGGCGTACCAGATGACGAATTCGCGCACGGCGTATATCGGCGACGCGTTCGACTTTCTCTCGAACCCGATCGCATTCGGCATTTCACCGGCGTTCCTGATCGCGGTGGCGGTGATGGTGATCGCACAGCTCACGCTGACGCGCACGGTGTTCGGACGGTATCTGATTGGTATCGGTACCAACGAGGAAGCGGTACGCCTGGCGGGCGTCGATCCGCGGCCGTACAAGGTGATCGTCTTCGCGCTGATGGGCGCGTTTTCGGGGCTCGCGGCGCTGTTCCAGATTTCGCGCCTCGAAGCCGCCGATCCGAACGCGGGCGTGGGGCTGGAATTGCAGGTGATCGCGGCCGTGGTGATCGGCGGCACGAGCCTGATGGGCGGGCGCGGCTCGGTCATCAGCACGTTCTTCGGCGTGCTGATCATCTCGGTGCTGGCCGCGGGGCTCGCGCAGATCGGCGCGAACGAGCCCACCAAGCGCATCATCACCGGCGCGGTGATCGTCGTGGCGGTCGTGCTCGACACGTACCGCAGCAGGCGAAGTCGTAGAGGCAGCAGGGCATAACAATTTTTCGAGGGCGCGGTCCGCAATGCAGCGCGGGCCGGCGGAAATGACCGGGGAAGCGACGCCAGACCAAACCAACAACGGGCGCGCAGAGAGCCGGCAGCAACAGGGCAGCAAAAAAGCAGGAGCAACATAAATATGGCGACGATCAAGGATGTGGCCGCCGTGGCGGGGGTATCTTTCACGACGGTGTCGCATGTGGTGAACAATTCGCGTCCGGTGTCGGCGGACGTGCGGGCCAAGGTCGAGCGTGCGATCCGCGACCTGAACTACGTGCCGTCGGCGGTGGCGCGCTCGCTCAAGGCGCGTGCCACGGCGACCGTGGGTCTGCTCGTGCCGAACGGCACCAACCCGTATTTCGCGGAGCTTGCGCGCGGCGTCGAGGACGCCTGCGCGCGCAAGGGCTACTGCGTGTTCTTCTGCAACTCCGACGACGACCCGGCCAAGCAGCGCAGCTACCTGCGCGTGCTGCAGGAAAAGCGCATCGACGGCCTCATCGTCGCCTCGGCCGGCGACGACGCCGTGTTGGCCTCGACGCTTGCCGATGCGCGCGAGCCGATCGTCGTCATCGACCGCAACATCGAGGGGCTCGACGCCGATCTCGTGCAGATCGACCACGAGCGCGGCGCCTGGCTCGCCACGCGGCATCTGCTCGAACTCGGGCACTCGCGCATTGGCTGCATCACCGGGCCGGTCACGACCGCGGTGAGCGCGATGCGCATGCACGGCTTCCTGCGCGCCATGTCCGAGCGGGGCGTGGAGATCGCGCCGGGGGCGATCGTCGAAAGCGACTTTTCCGGGGCGGGCGGTTATCGCGCCGCGGCGCAACTGTTCGACAGCGTGCGGCCGACCGCGATCTTCGCCGGCAACGACATGATGGGCATCGGCGCCTTGCGCGCGGCCGCCGAACGCGGCTTGCGCGTGCCCGGCGACTGCTCGATCATCGGCTTCGACGATATCGAGCTCGGCAACTTCACCTGGCCCGCGCTCTCGACGGTCGGCCAGCCGGCGCGTGCGCTCGGCGACATGGCGGCACTCACGCTGATCGAGCGCATCGCGAACGCGCGCGAGGAAGGCGCGAGGGCGCGACGCCGCGTCATGCCGCCGACGCTCTTTGCGCGTGAATCGACGGGGCCCTGGGTCGGCGCCGAGGAATACGCGCCGCTTGCGGCCTGAGGCAGGGTGGCGTAGCGAAGGCGCAAGCCATCGAGGAGGCATCGTGACGACTGACGCAGCCAAGCCGATTGACGCGCGCGCTCGCGTGGCCGTGGTCGGTAGTCTGAACATGGATCTCGTCGCGCGTGCGCCGCGCTTGCCGGCACCCGGCGAAACGCTCGCGGGCCATGCGTTTGCGCAGGTGGCCGGCGGCAAGGGCGGCAACCAGGCGGTGGCCGCGGCGCGCCTGGGCGCCCAGGTGGCGATGGTTGGCCGGGTCGGCGCCGACAGCAACGGCGAGGTATTGCGCGCGGGGCTGATGGCAGAAGGGATCGACTGCGGCGCGCTCGAAACGTCGCCGGGGGCGCCGACCGGTGTGGCGCTGATCGTCGTCGACGACGCGAGCCAGAATGCCATCGTCATCGTGGCCGGCAGCAACGGCGAGCTCACACCCGAAACGATCGCACGCCACGAGGCAGCGCTCGCGCAAGCCGACGTCGTGGTCTGCCAGCTCGAGACGCCCACCGACGCCGTGGCGGCCGCGCTCGCCGCCGCACGGCGGCTCGGCAAGATCACCATCCTCAATCCGGCGCCTGCCACCGGGCCGCTGCCCGCGCCGTGGCTCCCGCTGATCGACTATCTCGTACCGAACGAACTGGAGGCCGCCGCGCTCACCGGTTTGTCCGCTAGCACGCCCGAAGAGGCGGCGCGCGCGGCGTTGGCGCTGCGTGAAGCGGGCGCACGCAACGTGCTGGTGACGCTCGGGGCGCAGGGCGTATGCGCGCTGCTCGACGGCGCCGCGGCCGTCCATCTGCCCGCGCCACGCGTCAATGCGGTGGACACGACGGCGGCCGGCGACACCTTCATCGGCGGACTGGCCGCGCGCCTGGCCGCCGGCGCGCCTGTGCTCGAAGCCATCGCGTTCGCATTGCGTGCGGCGTCGGTTTCCGTCACGCGCGAGGGCGCTCAACCGTCCATTCCCACGCTCGCCGAACTCGCGGGCTGAGCGTATCTGCACGTCTTGCCGCCATATAAGCCATGGCCGGCCGCGGCGCGGCTTATTCGCGCCGCGTATGAATGTATTCGCCAATACTTCATACCATATACACATTTCAAGACCATGAAAACTGTGCCGTAAACGCCTGTTAGAACGACAACTCGATGTCGGGCGCTGGGCCCGACCACACCACAAGCGTTGGGGGAGTCATGGGCAAGGGCATCAGTATCAAGGCGCGCATCGGCATCACAATGGGCTTTCTGGCGGCGTTGATCGTCGCGATCAGTGCGGTCGGACTGCTGGGGCTCACGCGTTCGAACGACGCGTATCGCGAGACCTTCACCGACCAGATGCCGAGTTCGCACGCGGTCAACCTGGCCGAGATCTACGCGGCGCGCGAGCGTCTTGCGCTCGACCGGGCCGCCTTCGAACTGGGTACATCCGACGCCGCCGCGACGATCGACCGTGCACATATGTTGCGTGGCGTGTCGGACGACTTCTGGAAAAAGTACATGGCCTTGCCGCATGGCGGCGAGGAGGCGCGACTTGCTCAGGACGTCGCGGCCCGGCGCGATACCCTGCACCAGATCGCGGACCAGTTCATGACGACCGTCCAGTCGGGCGACCAGGCGAAGGTCGTGGCGGGTGCCAAGGCGCTCAAAGAGGCCTACGACGGGCTCTCGAAGGCCGACGCCGTGCTCGACAAATTCCAGATGACGCAAGCGCAGCAGGGCTTCGACGACGCCCAGGCCGCATTCTCGCAACTGCGCATCGCCTGCATCGCGGCGTTGCTCGTGGGCATCGGCGCGGCCGCCTATTCGTTCTTCTCGCTGCGCCGCGCCATTGCCGAGCCGCTGGGCGAAGCGCTCGGCGCTTTCCATGCGATCGCCGCCGGCGATCTGCGCCGCCCGGTGGTCGTGCGCCGCAACGACGAGATGGGCGAACTGCTGGGCGGCGTCGCGCAGATGCAGCGCAGCCTCACCGAAACGGTGCGCTCGGTGCGCTCGGGCACGGAATCGATCGCCACGGCCACGCGCGAGATCGCCGCGGGCAACCTCGACCTCTCGTCGCGTACCGAAGAACAGGCTTCGGCGCTCCAGCAGACCGCCTCGAGCATGGAACAGCTCACCGGCACCGTGAAGCAGAACGCCGACAACGCCCGCCAGGCCAGCGCGCTCGCCGCCAACGCCTCGGAAATCGCCAACAAGGGCAGCTCGGTCGTCAATCAGGTGGTCGGCACGATGGGCGACATCAACGACAGCTCCGCGAAGATCGCCGACATCATCACGATCATCGAGGGCATCGCGTTCCAGACCAACATCCTCGCGCTCAATGCGGCCGTCGAAGCGGCGCGCGCGGGCGAGGAAGGGCGCGGCTTCGCCGTGGTGGCGGGCGAGGTGCGCAGCCTCGCGCAGCGCTCGTCGGCGGCGGCCAAGGAGATCAAGGGGCTCATCGATACCTCGGTCGAGCGCGTGCAAGCAGGTTCGGCGCTGGTCGACGAGGCGGGCCGCACGATGACCGGGATCATCGCCGCGGTGCAGCGCGTGACCGACATCATGGGCGAGATCGCGGCGGCTTCGCAGGAGCAGTCGGGCGGCATCGACCAGGTCGCGCGCGCGGTCACGCAGATGGATGAGGTGACCCAGCAGAACGCGGCGCTCGTCGAGGAGGCCGCCGCCGCGGCGCAATCGCTCGAGGACCAGGCGGGGCGCCTGCGCGAGGCCGTCGCGGTATTCAACCTGGATGACGCCGCGGGACGGGCTGCGCCGGTGCAGCCCGTGCGGGCAGCCGCCAGGACGGCTGCCGTCCCCCGGGCTGTCACACGCCCGGCAGCAGCCGGCGGGGCTGCTGCGCCCGCGGCCAGGCGCGCGCCGCGCAACGCTGCAGCCGCTCCCGCCGCCGCCCAGCCGGCCGCACGGCCCGCCGCGGCCCCAAGCGTGCCGGTGAGCGCCGTGGCGTCGGGCGCCGGTTCGAGCGGCGACTGGGAAACCTTCTGAGATTCCTCTGACCCGCCGCGCGGACCATCCGCGCGCGAGTGCCAGCCGCTGCGCCGCAGCGGCTTTTTTTACGCCTTTGACCCCGTTGTGCGGCCCCGCCGTGCGCCATACGAGCGCCGTTACGGTACATTGTCAGCCGTGTCATCTGCGCGGCCCGGTCGGCGCGCTACACTGCGGCGCCCAGCGGTGCCCGCGAGCGGCATGGCGTCGTGCTGGACGGTTCAGCCCGCGCCGATGCCCGAGCGCGGCCCGTACGGGGCGGCGCCGCAAGGGGCAGGACCCGCGCCGCAGGGGCAAGGGAGGGCGCACCGCGCCACGCAGGACGGATTGCGCCGGCATCGAGCGTCGGCGCCGCATGACAGCACAAACAAGGAACCCGACATGACGCATGACGATCTCGCGCAACGCCTCGTGAATGCGCGCCGGCATCATCATCTGATCGAAACGCTGGAACCGGAGCGCGTGCCGCCGGACGCGGCCACGGCTTACGCGATCCAGCAGGCGGTGCTCGCCGGGCTCGAAACGACCACGGGCGGCTGGAAGGTGGGCGCGCGCGCCCCGGGCGGCCCCGCCTCGGGTGCGCCGATCCCGGCGCCGCTCGTGCACGCCTCGCCGGCGCGCTTCGAGCGCCGCCAGTTCTTCCGCGTGCTCGTGGAACTGGAGATCGCCTTTCGTTTTTCGGAACCGATCGTCCCGCGCGCCGAAGCCTATGCGCGCGACGAGGTGCTCGCGCGCGTCGGCCAGATCCTGCCGGCCATCGAGATCGTCGATAGCCGTTTCGCGCAGTGGCCCAACGTCGCGCCGCTCGCCCAGCTCGCCGATGCACAGAACAATGGCGCGCTCGTGACCGGTCATGCGCTGCCGTACCCGGCGCTTGCCCGCGTGCTCGATTTCGTCGCGCCGGAGCTCGAACTGACGTTTGACGGCGCCTCGCTCGTGCCGGAGGCGCCGGGCAACCCCGCTGGCGACCCGCGCGAACTGCTGGTCTGGTTCGTCAATCATTGCGCCGCAATGGGCATCACGATCGAGCCCGAATGGACCATTACGACCGGCACTTATGTCGGTGCGCACCGCATCGATACACCGGGCCTCCTGCACGGCCACATCGACGGGCTAGGGGAAGTCGAAGTCGAGTTCGTCTAGGTCGCCCGGGGGGCGCATCAGGTAACTGTCGCACCTGTCATATTTGCTCTCACGAACGGCCGCCGTGCGCATTGCGCGGCGGCTTTATTTTTTTGTGCGCGCTATGTGGCTCATGGGTGTAAACCTGGCAACCTGTCACGGGTGTCATCTTCATCACGCGTCGTTTGATCGGAGCGGGAAAACCACTACTGCCGACAGGGCCGGTCAGCGTCGGTTGGCATTCGCGCGAGAATGCGCGGCAGGTCACCGACGATGGCGAAATCGACGCGTAAAACGGGAAAAAAATCGCATTGACGCGTGCTCACAACATTGGCGTGGCAGTGCGCAATGCGAGCGCGCTCTGCGGGCTCGCGAACAAATCGTAACGAATGGGTGTGCACCGGCGCTGCACTGGTGCGTTGGATGAAGAGGCGCTGCGTATGCCGTAGCGCCGGACAGGCCGGATGACAAGGCGAAAAGCCGGTCGAACACCAGGTAAAAAGCGGCTTGCTGCGAATGCCCGGCCCGACGTAATTGGCCAACACGCAGGCACAGCATTTGGGAAGGAGCGTGACCCCGGTCTGAAATTTGCACCAGTGGGGAAGATCATTGTAAGTCGTTGTCTGGCGCCCTCCAAGCGCTCAATAATGCTTAGCTTTAGAGGGCACATCAGGCGCGATTTAACGGTGCGAAAAATTTCAAAAGGGTTTAGGATGAATTTGAACGATGTCGTTTCCGAATAGCGCGCCGCGCACGACATCGGTCGCAGATCTCGGCGAGGAGGTAGCATGGATATCTACAGCAGCTTCGCGACCCGCTTCGAAAAAACGCGAGAGGAGGAGTTCTCGCTCGAGGAGTATCTCGCGCTCTGCAAGGAAGATCCCAATGCGTACGCCACGGCTGGCGAACGCATGCTGACGGCAATCGGCGAACCCGAACAGATCGACACCCGCAACGATCCGCGTCTGTCGCGCATCTTTGCGAACAAGGTCATCAAGGTGTATCCCGCATTCCGCGAGTTCTATGGCATGGAAGACGTGATCGAGCAGGTCGTCGCGTATTTCCGCCATGCGGCGCAAGGACTCGAAGAGAAGAAGCAGATTCTCTATCTGCTCGGTCCGGTGGGCGGCGGCAAGTCCTCCATCGCCGAGCGTCTGAAGCAGCTCATGGAGCGCGTGCCGTTCTACTCGATCAAGGGCTCGCCCGTGAACGAGTCTCCGCTCGGGCTGTTCGACTACGACGAAGACGGTCCGATACTCGAAGAGCAATACGGCATCCCGCGCCGTTACCTGCGCAGCATCCTGAGCCCGTGGGCGGTGAAGCGCCTGCACGAGTACAACGGCGACATCCGCAAGTTCCGCGTGGTGCGCCGCTTCCCCTCCATCCTGCGCCAGATCGGCATCGCGAAGACCGAGCCTGGCGACGAGAACAATCAGGACATCTCGTCGCTCGTCGGCAAGGTGGACATCCGCAAGCTCGAGCAATACGCCCAGGACGACGCCGACGCATACAGCTACTCGGGCGGCCTGTGTCTCGCGAATCAGGGCCTGCTCGAATTCGTCGAAATGTTCAAGGCGCCGATCAAGGTGCTGCACCCGCTGCTCACGGCCACCCAGGAAGGCAACTTCAAGGGCACCGAAGGATTCGGAGCGATCCCGTTCAACGGCATCATCCTCGCGCACTCGAACGAGTCGGAGTGGAAGGCGTTCCGCAACAACCGCAACAACGAGGCACTGCTCGATCGTATCTTCGTGGTGAAGGTGCCGTACTGCCTGCGCTACTCGGAAGAAATGAAGATCTACGAGAAGCTGTTGCGCAATTCGTCGCTGGCCGAGGCCGTGTGCGCCCCGGGCACGCTGAAGATGATGGCGCAGATGTCGGTGCTCACGCGCCTGCAGGAGCCGGAGAACTCCAGCCTCTTCTCGAAGATGCAGGTGTACGACGGCGAAAACCTCAAGGACACCGATCCAAAAGCGAAGTCGTACCAGGAGTATCGCGACTTCGCCGGCGTCGACGAAGGGATGAACGGGGTTTCGACGCGCTTCGCGTTCAAGATTCTCTCGCGCGTGTTCAACTTCGACTCGACCGAAGTGGCCGCGAATCCGGTGCATCTCATGTATGTGCTCGAACAGCAGATCGAGCGCGAGCAGTTCCCGCCGGAAACCGAGCAGAAGTATCTGTCGTTCGTGAAGGACGTGCTGGCCTCGCGTTACGCGGAGTTCATCGGCAAGGAGATCCAGACCGCCTACCTCGAGTCGTATTCCGAATACGGGCAGAACATCTTCGACCGCTATGTCACCTACGCCGACTTCTGGATTCAGGACCAGGAGTTCCGCGATCACGATACCGGCGAAAGCTTCGATCGCGCGGCGTTGAATGCCGAGCTCGAGAAGATCGAGAAGCCCGCGGGCATCAGCAATCCGAAGGACTTCCGCAACGAGATCGTGAACTTCGTGCTGCGCGCGCGTGCGGCCAATGCCGGCAAGAACCCGGCCTGGATCAGCTACGAGAAGCTGCGCGTGGTGATCGAAAAGAAAATGTTTTCGAACACGGAAGAACTTTTGCCGGTCATCTCGTTCAATGCGAAAGGATCGGCGGAAGAGCAGCGCAAGCACGAAGACTTCGTCAACCGGATGGTGGCGAAGGGCTATACGCCGAAGCAGGTCCGGTTGCTCTGCGACTGGTATCTGCGGGTGCGCAAGTCGTCGTGAACGAAGAGGCTTTACCGTCCGGGCGCGCTGCCGCAGCTTTGCGGCGGCGCCAGCGGACCCCCGGCGGGGCGCAGCCGGCGTGGCCATGAGCGGGTGAACGCGGCACGCACGATGGCAGACGCGGCAATGAACACTGCGCACCTCGCCCATTCGAAACTGGAGCGGGAGACTGGATGTGCTTCATCAAATCATCGACCGCAGGCTAGCCGGAAAGAACAAGAGCATTGCTAACCGCGAGCGCTTTTTGCGCCGCGTGAAGAACTATATTCGTCACGCCGTTTCGGAAGCGGTGCGTGACCGCAGCATCAGGGACATACAGAGCAACCAGAGCATCACCATTCCGCGCAAGGACATAGCGGAGCCGTCGTTCCGGCACGGCCCCGGCGGCAAGCGCGAAATGGTTCACCCAGGCAACGAGGACTACATTCGCGGCGACCGCATTCCGCGCCCACAGGGCGGCGGGGGCGGCGGCGGCAGCCAGGCGAGCAACGAGGGCGAAGGTCAGGACGACTTCGTGTTCGAACTCTCCCGCGAAGAATTCATGCAGTACTTCTTCGACGACCTCGAACTGCCGCGCCTCGTCAAAACCCATCTCATGGCCGTACCTACGTGGAAGAGCATCCGCGCGGGCTGGGCGGCCGAAGGCACGCCGAACAACATCGACGTCGTGAGATCGCTGCGCAGCGCGCTCGGCCGTCGCATCGCGCTCGGTGCGCCGCTCGTCAACGAACTGCACGAACTCGAGGAGCAGCTCGAAGCGCTCAAGGCCGACCCGGCCGACCGGCGCGAAGAGATCGCGCTGCTCGAAGAGCAGATTCATCATTTGCGCGGGCGCATCTGGCGCATTCCGTTCATCGACCCGTTCGATCTGCGTTACGTGAATCGCGTGAAGCAGCCGCAACCGTCGAGCCAGGCCGTGATGTTCTGCCTGATGGACGTGTCGGGCTCGATGGACGAGCAGCGCAAGGACTTGTCCAAGCGCTTCTTCATCCTGCTGTACCTGTTCCTCAAGCGCAATTACGAAAAGATCGAGGTGGTCTTCATTCGCCACCACACGCGCGCCGAGGAAGTGGACGAGGACACCTTCTTTCATTCCACCGAAAGCGGCGGCACGGTCGTGTCGAGCGCGCTGGAGCTGATGAAAAAAGTGATCGAGGACCGTTATTCGCCAAGCGACTGGAACATCTACGGCGCACAGGCTTCGGACGGCGACAATTGGACTGACGATTCGCCCAAATGCCGCAAGATTCTCGCGGATGACATACTGCCGCAGGTGCGCTATTTTGCGTATATTCAGGTGACGCCGGAGGAGCAGAACCTCTGGCTCGAATACGCGCAGCTCGCACTCACCGAACCGCATCTGGCGATGAAGAAAGTCGACACCGCGGCGGACATCTACCCGGTGTTCCGGGAGCTTTTCGAAAAGCAGGTGGAGCACTCATGACGACACGCCACCTGCACAATGAGGCGCGCGGCTACCAGCCGGAGCGCCGGAAGACGAGCGGCCACGAAAAAGGGCATCATGGCGAACACGGTGACGAGCGCAAGCCCGATCACCACGAAGACGCCGAAGCGCCCGGACATGCCGCCGGGGCTGCTCGCCACAAGGAGCATGGGCTCGCCCAGCAAAGGGAAGTGCAAATGAACGTAGCCGACAAACGGCCGTTGCCGTGCCCCTCCGACTGGACCTTCGAACTCATCGAGGAGTACGACACACATATCTCGCATGTTGCAGAGCAATACGAACTGGATGTCTATCCGATCCAGCTCGAACTGATCAGCGCCGAGCAGATGATGGACGCCTATGCGTCCGTCGGCATGCCGGTGAACTATCGCCACTGGTCGTTCGGCAAGCACTTTCTCTCCACCGAAAAGAGCTATCGCCGCGGCCAGATGGGTCTCGCCTACGAGATCGTCATCAACTCCAACCCCTGCATCGCGTATCTCATGGAAGAGAACACCATGACGATGCAGGCGCTCGTGATCGCGCACGCCGCGTACGGGCACAACTCGTTCTTCAAGGGCAACTATCTGTTCCGCCTCTGGACGGACGCGCACGCGATCATCGATTACCTCGTCTATGCGAAGAATTACATCGCCGAATGCGAGGAACGCTATGGTCTCGACCGCGTGGAAGAGTTGCTCGACTCGTGCCACGCACTCATGAATTACGGCGTGGACCGCTACAAACGTCCGCAAAAGCTGTCGCTCGAACGCGAGGCCGCATTGCGCCGGGAACGCGAGGCTTACCTGCAGTCGCAGGTCAATGAGCTATGGCGCACGCTGCCGAAGCAGCAAATGCCCGTTGCCGAGGAGATCGACGAGCGCTTTCCGCCGGAGCCGCAGGAAAACCTGCTGTATTTCGCCGAAAAGAACTCGCCGCTGCTCGAGCCGTGGGAGCGCGAAGTCATCCGTATCGTGCGCAAGATCGGGCAATACTTCTACCCGCAGCGGCAAACCCAGGTCATGAACGAAGGCTGGGCCACGTTCTGGCATTACACGCTGCTCAACACGCTTTATACGCAGGGCAAGCTCGAAGACGGCTTCATGATGGAGTTCCTGCATTCGCACAGCAACGTGATCTATCAGCCGCCGGTGACGAAGCCGTATTACAGCGGCATCAATCCGTATGCGCTCGGCTTTTCGATGATGAGCGACATACGCCGCATCTGCGAGAACCCCACGGAGGAGGACCGCAAGTGGTTCCCCGAACTGGCCGGCAGTCCGTGGCTCAAGGCGTTGCACTACGCCATGCGCAACTTCAAGGATGAGAGCTTCGTGGCGCAATACCTGTCGCCGCATCTGATCCGCGAAATGCGCCTCTTCTCGGTGCTCGACGACGACATGCGCGACGCCCTCGAAGTCTCGGCCATCCACGACGAAAGCGGCTACCAGTACGTGCGCCAGGCGCTCTCGCGTCAGTACGACATGCATCACCGCGAGCCGAATATCCAGGTGTGGTCGGTGAACACGCGCGGCGATCGCAGTCTCACGCTGCGTCACTTCATGAGCGACAATCGTCATCTTTCGGGCGATACCGACGAAGTGCTGCGCCACATGGCGCGCCTCTGGCAATTCGACGTGTTCCTCGAAAGCGTGGACGAGAACGGCACGGTCCGAAAACGCTACGAATGCCGTTATGTGCCGCCGCCGATTCGCGTATAGCCATCGCGCCGCGAAACGCGGTTGAGCGTATCCGTCATGAGGCCAGCCTGCAGGCTGGCCTCTTTCATTGATGCGTGTGCAACGACGCTGCAATCGAACACGTACCGGAACGCCCATGCGCGCTAACATACTGCGCCAGTGAACCTGCAGCTAAAAAAACATCGCACGCAGAGGCGGATTTCGAAAGGATGGCGTAATGGCGTTTGAACTGTTTCGCGGCGTGCGGCCGCTGTCTCGCGCGTCCGTCTTGCGCGATGCGCTCGCCGGCGTGCAGCTTGCCTCGATGAACGTGCCGCAACTGCTTGGCTATGCGCGCATCGCGGGCATGCCTGCCGTAACCGGTCTGTACACGGGCTTTCTGCCGCTCGTTGCGTTCGCACTCTTTGGCGCGTCGCGTCATCTCGTGGTCGCCGCCGATTCCGCCACGGCCACCATTTTCGCGAGCCGTCTCACGACCATGGCGGCGCCGTCGAGCGCAGAGTACGTCGCGCTCGCGGGCATGACCGCCCTGCTCACGGCCGTGATGTTGTTGATCGCACGCCTGTTTCGGCTCGGCTTTCTCGCGGACTTTCTCTCGCGCACCGTCCTCGCCGGTTTTCTCACGGGCGTGGGCGTGCAGGTGGGCGTGGCGATGCTCGGCGACATGCTTGGCATGACTGTCGATTCACGCCGCACGGTCCTGCAGATCAAGCAGATCGTCACGCAGTCGGGCACGATACATTGGCCAACACTTGCCATCGCCGTGGTCGTCGTGGCCGCGATTCTGGTCTTCAAGAAGCTCCGGCCGCGCTGGCCGGTGCCGCTCGTCGCCGTGGTGGGGAGCATCGCCGCGAGCGCCATGCTGAACTTCGCGGGCCACGGCATTTCGGTGATCGGCCCGGTGCAGGGCGGCTTGCCGCGCCTGAGCTTTCCCGCGGTGGGCTGGTTCCAGATGATCGATCTGCTGCAGGTGGCGGCGTCGTGCTTCGTCATCATCGTCGCCCAGAGCGCCGCCACGAGCCGCGCGTTTGCCGAGCGCTACGGCGAGCGCACCGACGAGGACACCAATCTCCTCGGCCTCGCGGCAGCCAATGCGGCGGCTTCGATGAGCGGCGCGTTCGTCGTGAACGGCAGCCTCACGCAGACCGCCATGGCCGATCAGGCCGGCGCGCGCAGCCAGTTCGCGCAGCTCGTGTTCGCGGGCGTCGTGCTCGTGGTGCTGTTGTTCTTCAGCCGCCTGCTGCAATACCTGCCGCATTGCGTGCTGGCCGCGATCGTCTTCACGATTGCCGTGGGGCTCGTCAACATTCGCCAGCTGATCGACATTCGCCGCGAAAGTCCCGGCGAATTCCGGCTCGCGGTGACGACGGCGCTCGCCGTCGTCGTGATCGGCGTGGAGAACGGTATCCTCATCGCAATCGGCCTGTCGTTGCTGCGCCACGTGCGCCATAGCTACCGGCCGCACACCATGGTGCTTGTGCCGAACGAGGAGGGGCACTGGCTGCCCGAACCCGCGCAAGCGGGCCAGCTCACGGCGCCGGGGCTGATCGTCTATCGGTTCGGTGCTGACCTGTTCTATGCGAACGATCACTTGTTCGTCGACGAACTGCGCATGTTGATCGATCGCGCGCCGTCACCCGTGCACTGCGTGGTCGTGGATGCGGGGGCGATCACCGATCTCGATTATTCCGCGGGGCGCGCCGTGATCGACCTCTGCGCGGAACTCGCGGAGCGCGGAGTAAAGGTGATTTTCGGGCGCGTGAACTGCTATCTGCTTGCGGACATGGATCGGCACGGCATCACGGCCGTGCTGGGCCGTGCGAATATCTTCCCGACCCTGCACGAAGCGCTCGCGGCGGTGCGTCCCGAGCTGGAGTCGCGCTCGGATGCGTGACGCCTGTGTAACCATGCTACAAGCCAAAAGGCCATGTAGTGCGGAAAACGTGTGAAGAAGCTACATAAAAACGTACAGAAAAACCCCGATTGCCCGCCGGAATTCGCCGCTGCTATTGTGCGCCTCAAGCGCTGTGGAAGCGCTTCCACTTCAACCCGATCCGGCCACCCAGAACCCCGGTGACTTCCGCGCAGGAGGCTTCGTGACTCAGGACACCGCATTGCCGCATTCCGCCGCCGCAGTTGCCGACGATCCGTTCACTCCGCCCGCCAGTTCCGCACTGTGGCGCAGCGACTTCCTACTGGGCGCGGCCACGGCTTCGTATCAGATCGAAGGCGCGATTCACGAGGACGGCCGCCTGCCGTCGATCTGGGACACCTTCAGCGCCACGCCGGGCAAGGTGCTCGCGGGCGACACGGGCGCCGTGGCCTGCGACCACTATCACCGTTGGGAAGCCGATCTCGACCTGCTCGAGAGCCTGAACTTCGAGGCCTATCGCTTTTCGATCGCGTGGCCGCGCGTGATGGACGAGAAGGGCCGGCCCAATGCCAAAGGCATCGCCTTCTACAAGCGCTTGCTGGAGCGCCTGCGGGAGAAGGGCGTACGCACCTTTGCCACGCTCTACCACTGGGACCTGCCGCAGCATCTCGAAGATCGCGGCGGCTGGCTCAATCGCGACACCGCTTATCGCTTCGCCGACTACGCGGACCTCATGAGCCGCGAACTGTCCGGCCTCGTCGACGCATGGATGACGCTCAACGAGCCGTGGTGCTCGGCGTACCTCGGCTACGGCAACGGTCATCACGCACCGGGCCTCGCAAACGGCCGCTACGCCACCCAGGCCATGCATCATCTGCTGCTCGGGCACGGCCTCGCCACCGGCGTGCTGCGTGCGAACGATCCGGGCTCGACCAAGGGCATCGTAGCCAACGTGGGGCGCGGCACGCCCGACTCGTCGTCGCCGGAAGATGTGCGCGCCGCGCGCCGCTTCGAAGTGCAGCACAACGCGTGGATTCTCGATCCGCTGCTCAAGGGCGCGTATCCCGCAGAACTCTTCGAGCTGTGGCCGGGCACCGAGCCGCTCGTGCTCGAAGGCGACATGAAGACGATCTCGGCACCGCTCGATTTTCTCGGCATCAACTACTATTTCCGCACCAACGTGAAGAGCGACGGTGCGCACGGCTTCGTCGAAGTGCCGCTGAAGGACGTCGAGCGCACGCAGATGGGGTGGGAGGTTCACCCCGACGGTCTGCGCGACCTGCTGATCGGCTTCGGCCGCACCTACGAGAACCTGCCGCCGATCTATATCACCGAGAACGGCATGGCTTCGGACGACCGCGTGAGCGACGGCGAGGTCAACGACACGCAGCGCATCTCGTTCCTCAAGCGCCATCTCGCCGCGGTGGACGCCGCGATCAAGGCTGGCGTGGATGTACGCGGCTATTTCGTCTGGTCGCTGCTCGACAACTTCGAATGGGCGTTCGGCTATGAGCGGCGCTTTGGCGTCGTGCATGTCGATTACGACACGCAGGTTCGCACGCCCAAGCGCAGCGCGGAACTCATCGCGCATTTCATCGCGCAGCGGCGCGCGCTCGACGGCGCTTGATGGCACATCGAGGGCGCTTGACAGGGTTACCGAGCAAGGGCAACAACTAGCATGACAACCACGGCAGGGCATGCGACGCTCGGGCATGCCGTACGACGCGCCGTGGCCGACGAAACTTCCAACCCAAAAGCTTTTGCAGACCAACCCGGAGCAACCGGAGCCCTGCATGGGCCCGACGCCGGTGCCGAAAGCACTGACGCCAGGCGACAGCTGAAGCGCCAACTCCGGATCGACAGGAGACGCAATGAAGCACAACGCACCCGTTCTGCGCGGCATCGTCGCCGCTCTCGCGCTGGCCGGCGCGCTCGCGGCGCACGCCGCGGAGCCGCTCAAGGCCAACGTGATTCACTGGTGGACGTCGGGCGGCGAGTCGGCCGCGATCAAGCAGTTCGCGCTTGCCTACGATCAGGCGGGTGGCAAGTGGGTGGACAACGCGATCGCCGGTGGGGACCAGGCGCGCGCGACGGCAATCAACCGCATCGTGGGCGGCGATCCGCCCACCGCTGCGCAGTTCAATACGTCCAAGCAGTTTCACGATCTCATCGACCAGGGACTCCTGGACAATGTCGATGCGGTCGCAACGAAAGAGAACTGGAGCGGCATCTTCCCTGAATCGATTCTCACGGCGATCAAGGTCAAAGGGCACTACTATGCCGCGCCCGTGAACATCCACATGCAGGACTGGTTCTTCTATTCGAAGCCCGCGTTCGCCAAGGCCGGGATCAAGAGCGAACCGCAGAATTTCGACCAACTCTTCGCCGATCTCGACAAGCTCAAGTCGGCTGGGCTGATTCCCCTCGCGCTGGGTGGCCAGGCATGGCAGGAGAAGATCACGTTCGACGCCATCTTCGCCGACATGGACCGCGATCTCTACATGAAGGTGTACCGCGACCGCGACGCGAACGCCGTGAATTCGCCCGCGTTCCGCAACGTGCTCACGACCTTCAAGCGGCTGCATAATTACGTGGATCCGGGCTCGCCGGGCCGCAACTGGAACGACGCCACGGCGCTCGTGATTTCCGGCAAGGCGGGCATGCAGATCATGGGCGACTGGGCCAAGGGCGAGTTTTCGGCCGCGAACCAGGTGGCGGGCAAGGACTTCGGATGCTTCCCCGGTTTCCCGAAGTCGCCGTACATGATCGCCGGCGACGTGTTCGTATTCCCGAAAACCGACAACCCCGAGCAGGTCAAGGCGCAGCAGCTGCTCGCCACGGTGATGACGTCGCCTGCCGCGCAAGTCGCGTTCAACCAGAAGAAGGGCTCGATTCCGATTCGCCCCGACGTGGACACCTCGGGCTTCGACGTCTGCGCGAAGGAGGGCATGACGATCATGAAGGACAAGTCGCGGCAACTGCCGAATCCGGAAATGCTGATTCCGCCTGATGTCCAGGGCGCGCTCCAGGACGTCATCACGAACTTCTGGAACAAGAACCAGTCGGCCGAGGACGCGCAGAAGGCCTTCGCTACGGCAATCCAGAGCTGAGCGCGACCATGTACGCCGCCAAGCTGCACCCGGCCAAACGCCAGACGGGGCAAGCGCGCAGCGCGCGCCCCGCGCGGCGGCGTCTCTCGCTCGCCGCCTGGATCGCGCTCGCGCCGATGGCGGCGACGGTCCTGTTCGCGTATCTCGGCACCATGCTGTGGACGGCGCGCGTCTCGCTCAGCCTCTCGCGCTCGCTGCCCACCAACACCTTCGCGGGCGTGACGCAGTACGTGCGGCTCTTCCAGAACGACCGCTGGATCCTGTCGCTGCAGAATCTCGTGATCTACGGCGCGTGCTTCATCGCGGCGTGCCTCGTGATCGGGCTGCTGCTCGCGATCTTCATCGACCAGCGCGTCGTGGCGGAAGGCGCGCTGCGCACGGTGTTTCTTTACCCCTATGCGATGTCGTTCGTCGCAACGGGCCTCGTCTGGCAGTGGATCCTCAACCCCGAACTCGGCGTGCAGGCCGTGCTGCGGCACATGGGCTTCGAGCACGCGCGCTTCGACTGGATCGTCACGCAGCGCTTTGCGATCTACACGCTCGTGATCGCCACGGTGTGGCAGGCCTCCGGCCTCGTGATGGCGCTCATGCTCGCAGGTCTGCGCGGCATCGACGACGAGATATGGAAGGCCGCGCGCCTCGACGGCATTCCGCGCTGGCGCGTGTACGCGAGCATCGTCGTGCCGATGCTCAAGACCTCGCTTTCCACGGCATTCGTGCTGCTCTTCGTGATGGTCGTGAAGCTCTACGACGCCGTGGTCGCGATGACCCAGGGCGGCCCCGGCACCGCGAGCGAGGTGCCAGCCAAATTCATCATGGATTACCTGTTCAATCGCGCGAACATCGGGCTCGCTTCGGCAGCGTCGATCGTGCTGCTCGCAACCGTCCTCGCGATTCTTGCGCCATTCTTCTACGCGCGCAGCCGCGCGGCGCTCAAAGGAGACCGGGCATGAGCTCGCCTGTGGCCGATTCGCTGCGTCCCGAGCCCGCTTCCGCGCGTGCGGCACAAAAGCGGCGCAAGCCGCGCAGCCGCTTCACGCCTGCGCGGCTCGGCGTGTATGCGTTTCTGTTCACGGCGGCGCTGTTCTTCCTGCTGCCGCTCTATGTGATGCTGGTGACTTCGGTGAAGCCGATGACCGAGATCCGCCTCGGTCATCTGCTCGCGCTGCCGGTGCATTTGACGCTCGCGCCGTGGCGCGACGCGTGGTCCTCCGCGTGCACGGGGCTCGACTGCGGCGGCATTCGCGTGGGCTTCTGGAATTCGGTGCGCATCGTCGTGCCGAGCACGGTCATCTCGATCGCCGTGGGCGCCGTGAACGGCTACGCGCTGTCGTTCTGGCGGCCGCGCGGCGCGGGCGTGCTGTTCGGCATCCTGCTCGCGGGCGCGTTCATTCCCGTGCAGGTGATGGTGTACCCGCTCGTGCGCGTGCTCGCCTTCATGCATCTGTTCAGCTCGCTGCCGGGCATCGTTGTGATACACACGATCTTCGGCATGCCGGTCATGACGCTCCTGTTCCGCAACTACTACGCGTCGTTGCCGCAGGAGCTGTTCAAGGCCGCGCGCATCGACGGCGGCGGGTTCTGGCGCATCTTCATGCAGCTCATGCTGCCGATGTCGGTGCCGATCATCGTCGTGGCGATCATCATGCAGGTGACCGGCATCTGGAACGACTATGTTCTTGGCCTCGTGTTCGCGGGCACGAAAAACCTGCCGATGACGGTGCAGCTGAACAACATCATCAATACGACGACCGGCGAGCGTATCTACAACGTCAACATGGCCGCGACGATCCTCACGTCGGCCGTGCCGCTCGCGATCTACTTCATTTCGGGGCGCTGGTTCGTGCGCGGCATCGCCTCGGGCGCGGTGAAAGGCTAGGAGCAGGCCATGGGCAATCTCACGAACGTTTCCGTACGCAACCTGCGCATCGACCTCGGCGCGAACACGGTGATCGACGAACTCGATCTCGATGTGCGCGCAGGCGAGTTCGTCGTGCTGCTCGGGCCATCGGGCTGCGGCAAATCCACCTTGCTGCACAGCATCGCGGGCCTCGTCGACGTGACCGACGGCAGCATCGAGATCGGCGGCGAGGATATGACCTGGGCGGACCCGAAGGATCGGGGCGTGGCGCTCGTGTTCCAGTCGTACGCGCTCTATCCAACCATGAACGTGGAGCGCAATCTCTCATTCGCACTGCGTATCAATGGCACGCCGAAGGCGGAAATCGACCGCCGCGTGAAGCGCGCCGCCGACATGCTGCAGCTCGGGCCGCTGCTTGCGCGCAAACCCGCGCAGCTCTCGGGCGGCCAGCGCCAGCGTGTAGCGATCGGACGCGCACTCGTGCGCGAGGCGGACGTGTTCCTGTTCGACGAGCCGCTCTCGAACCTCGACGCCAAGTTGCGCACCGAATTGCGCCGCGAACTGAAGCAGTTGCATCAGCAACTCGGCGCGACGATGATCTATGTGACGCACGACCAGGTCGAGGCGATGACGCTCGCCACACGCATGGCGGTGATGAAGGGCGGCGCGATCCAGCAGTTCGGCACGCCGGCCGAAGTCTACGCGCGTCCCGAGAACCTGTTCGTCGCGACCTTCCTTGGCGCGCCGCCGATGAACCTGCTGCGTGGCCGGCTCGAAGCCGACGAAGGCCGGCTGCGCTTTCGCGGGTCGGGCCTCGACGTGGATGTGTCGGCTTACGCGTTCAAGGGCACGCCGGATCCGACGCGCCCCTGCGTCCTCGGCGTGCGCCCGGAAGACGTGCGCGCAGGCGGTGCGGTGCGCCCGCACGAAGCGGCGTGGGAAGGCCGCTTGACGCTCGTGGAACCCATGGGCAATCATCGGGTCCTGTGGCTCGAGCATCAGGGGGGGCAGATCGCGTCGATCGATCAGGACAAGACGCCGCTGGCGAGTGGGGCGGCGGTGCCGTTCTCCATCGACGGTGCGCATGTTTCGCTGTTCGACGAAGAAACCGGCGCACGGATTTGATGCATACAACCGACAAAGACAGAGAGACCAGGAACGTGGCGACCCTGAAAGACGTGGCGGCGCTGGCCGGCGTGGGCCTTTCGACGGCTTCGCGGGCGATATCGGGCAACGGTCCGGTGTCGGCGGAGGCGGCCGCGCGCGTGCAGGCCGCGATCGAGCAGCTCAATTTCCGGCCTTCGTCCATCGGCCGGGCGATGGCCACGAAGTCGCTCGGCATCATCGGTATCTTCGTACCGACGTTTTTCGGCTCGTACTACGGCACCATCCTGAAGGAAACCGACACGCAGCTGCGCGCCGTACGGCGCCATGTGGTGGTCGCTACCGGTTGCGGCGAAGCTTCGCCGCGCGAGCAGGCGATCGAGGCCGTGCGCTTCCTGATCGGCCGCGATTGCGACGGCGTCGTGGTCATCAGCCACGACCTGTACGACGACGACCTGCAGATGCTGCACGCCATGCACCCGCGCATGGCCTTCCTGAACCGCTCATTCGATCAGTTACCCGAAGCATCGTTTTGTGCCGATCACTTTCACGGCGGCGAGATGGCGGCCCGCACGCTCATTGAGCACGGCCATCGCGAGCTCGCGGTGATCGGCGGGCCGTCCACGTCATCGGACAATGCGGCACGTCTGCATGGATTCTTCGCGGAGCTCGCGCGTCACGGCATCGAGCGCGGGACCGTGCCGCATATCGTCTCGGACTTCTCGCCCGAAGGCGGCTATGTGGCGGCCGGGACGCTTCTCGAACGCAAACACCGCTTCACCGGGCTGTTCTGCGCGAACGATACGATGGCCATGAGTGCGCTCGCGCGCCTGCAGCAGGCAGGGTTGCGCGTGCCCGACGACGTTTCGGTGATCGGCTACGACGACGATTATTCGGCAGCCTACATGGCGCCGGCGCTGACCTCGGTGCACATTCCCACCGCGGAACTCACGCGCAATGCGGTGCGCTGGCTCATCAACCAGTGCTACGGCACGCAGTGGCCGATCGAGCGCACGTTCCCCGTGAGCGTGACGATGCGCGATTCGGTGGTGCGGGCGAAGTAAAGCGCGCGTCGCGTGCATCGAGCAACGGCGGTGGAGGCGAAGGTGAGGGTGGGAAGCCACACCCCGGGAGGCGGCAAGTCGCGTAAAATCGAACGCATTCCCAATCCCCACGTTTTCCATTCATGCCCGCGCAAGACCCGGCTGGTACGGTCAAGAAAGAAGAAGGCGTCGCTGTCATCGACCGCGCGTGTGCCATCCTGTTTGCGTTTCGCCCCGGAGACAGCGCGCTCACACTCGCCGAACTCGCGGCGCGCACGGGCCTCTATAAAAGCACGTTGCTGCGGCTGGCCGGTGCGTTGATTCAGCATCGCCTGCTGCTGCGCCTCGACGACGGCCGCTACCAGCTCGGTCCCGCCACGTTCGCGCTGGGCGCGCTCTATCAACGCAGCCTCAACATGGGCGACATTCTGCTGCCGCTCATGCGTGAACTGGCTGCTGCGAGCGGGGAGAGCGTTTCGTTCTACGTGCGCGACAACGCGGTGCGCGTGTGCCTGCATCGCGTCGATTCCCATCACGTGGTGCGCCACCATGTGCGCGAGGGTGACGTGCTGCCGCTCGAAAGCGGATCAGGCGGGCGCGCGCTGCTGGCGTTCGGCGGCGAGTCGGGCGAGCCGTTCGAGACCATTCGCCACGACTTCTACTGCATCTCGATCGGCGAGCGCGACCGCGAGACCGCGGGCGTCTCCATGCCCGTCTTCGGCATTCACGATACCTTGCGTGGCGTGCTCACGCTCGCCGGGCCGAGTTCGCGTATCGACGGGGCGTTCGTCGAGCGCCATCTCGACGCGCTGTTCGATTGCGCGATACGCGCTACCGACGCGCTCGGCGGCGACTCGCGCGCGCTGCGCGCCGCTCAGCGTGCGCATGCTGCACGCGCACGCCAGGACGCCTGAAGCCAGGCGCGGCTAGCGCAAACACGGCAAGCGCAAAGCGCCGTTTGCACGCGATCGCTTTCACGGTGCGTTGATCAGGAGTGCTCCAGATGTCGCTCCGGTGCGCCGGTATAGGCATATGGAATCTGACGCGGCATGGGTCCCTTGTTACGCTCGCCGCGCCCGCGCTGTTCCCACGCATGCGCGAGGATGCCCACCGCGCGCGAGAGACAGAACACGCCGCGCGCCAGCTCGGGCGCAAAGCCCAGTTCGGCATAGATCACGGCCGTTACGCCGTCGATGTTCATCGGCACGGGTCGGTCCTTGCGCGTTTTCAGCAAGGCTTCGATACCGCGCGCAATCGCGGCGTAGCGGCCCTTGATCGTGCCGGACGCCACACGGGCATCGACTAGCGCGAGCAGCCGTCCGGCGCGCGGATCGACCGGATGAAAGCGATGGCCGAAGCCCGGCAGATACTTGCCGTGAGCGGCGATGAACTCGTCGACGCCGGCTTCGACCGCCGCTTCGAATGGAGCGCCTGCCACGATGCGCGCGGCGATGTCGGCATAGAGTTCGACCGCCTGCTGGCCGGCGCCGCCGTGCACGTCGTCGAGTGCGTTGAGCGCCGAGGCCATTGCGCCGTTGATCGGCAAGCCACAGCTCGTGGCCATGCGCGAGATCGCGATCGAAGGCGCATGTGGCCCGTGATCGACCGAGGCCACGAGCGCCGCTTCGAGCAGCGTAGCCTCTTCGTCGCCAGGCAACTCGCCGCGCAGCATCAGCCAGATCATCTGCGGGAAGCTCACGTTGCCGATCAGCTCCTGGATCGGATAGCCGCGCACCTTGATGGAGCCCGGGTGAATGTCGACGATCGAGGTGCTCCAGTAGTCGGCGCAAAGGTCAGCGAGATCGGGCGTGGTCGTGTTCGTGGTCGGCATGCTCAGATCACTCCGTCTTGGTGGAGGGCGTCGATTTGGGCGGCTTCGTAACCGAGTTGTGCGAGCGTTTCGCGCGTGTGGGCGCCGAGCGTCGGGGCGGGCGTGGCGGGCGCGGCGTCGGCATCGGCGAGCCGCAGGCCCGCGCGCGTCACGCGTTGCGCGGCTTCGCCCTGTGCCGGTTCGAACTCGCGGATGAAGCGCCGTTCGGCCAGATGCGGATGCGCGAGGATTTCGGGCACCGAGAGCACGCGGCCCACGGGCACGCCGCGCTCGAGCAGGCGCGTTTCCCAGTTGGCCGCGCTGTCTGCGGCGAGCGCGGCTTCGATCTCGGCCTTGAGCGCTTCGCGGTACTGCTTGCGCGAATGGCGCGCGGCAAAACGTTCGTCGCGCGGCAGGTCGGGGCGGCCGATCGCCTCGCACAGGCTTTCGAACTGGCGCGTTTCGTTTGCCGCGATATTGAGCAGGCCCGCGCCGGTGCGGAAGGTGCCCGAGGGCGCGGCCGTGAAATTCTCGTTGCCCATCGGCGCGGGCTCGACCCCGGCGTTCAGGTAGTTCGACACGACCCAGCCCATGGTCGCGAGCGTGGCTTCGAGCATCGAAACGTCGAGGCGCCGCCCGCGGCCGCTCGTGCGCGCGTCGACGAGCGCCGCGCAAATGCCGAACGCGGCGGTGAGGCCGCCCACCGTATCGGAGACGGGATAGCCCACGCGCAGCGGCGCGCTGTGCGCGTCGCCCGTCACGCTCATCACGCCGGACATGCCCTGAATGATCTGGTCGTACGCCGGGCGGCGCGACAGCTCGCCTTCGTCGCCGAAACCGGAAATCGCACAGTAGACCAGTGCCGGATTCACTTTGGATAACTGATCGTAGCCGAGTTCGAGGCGGTCCATCACGCCGGGGCGGAAATTTTCGACGAGCACGTCGGCGTGGCGTACCAGATCGAGCAGAATGGCCTTGCCGCGCGGGTCTTTCAGGTTCAGCGTGATCGAGCGCTTGCCCGCATTCACGGCCACGAACGACGCGCCCATATTGCGCGCCGCGGCGTCCTTGTCGGCCCCGAGGCGCCGAGCAAGATCGCCGCCTTCAGGATGCTCGACCTTGGTGACTTCGGCGCCGAAGAGTGCGAGTTGATAGGCGCAGAACGGACCCGCGAGCACATTCGACAGATCCAGGACGCGCACGCCGGCTAAGGGGAGCATGGTGACAGCCTCGTATTGAATAGATTACCGGGAGATGTCGTCGAGCGCGCGATTCTTCGTGCGCGGCCCGAAGATGCCGATGGCCGCCATCACGACGATCATCGCGCCCGTGATCAGCGCGAAAACGCCTGGCACACCGAAGTGGCGCAGTGCGAACGCGATCATGAAGCCAGAGAACATCGCCGAGAGGCGCGACATCGAATAAACGAAGCCAACGGCGGTGGCGCGCATGCGCGTGGGGAACAGCTCGACCTGGTACGCGTGATAGCCAACCGAGAGCAGCGTGCCGCCCAGCGTGATGAGCACGCCGAGGAACATGAGCATGCCGGCCGAGGTTTGCATGGCGAACAGCATGCCGCAGACGGCGATGGCGAGCGCGGAGAGCACGACGAGCGTCTTGCGCTCGATGCGGTCGGCTATCGCCATGCCGAGCAGCGGGCCGAACGGATTCGACGCGGCGATCACGAACGAGTAGAGCAGGCTGTGCGTGACCGTGACGCCTTTGGAAACGAGCAGCGTCGGCACCCACGAGGCGAAGCCGTAGAAGCCAATGGCCTGAAACAGATTGAAGACGAGCAGGGTGATCGTGCGGCGGCGGTAAGGCGGCTGCCAGATCTCGGCGAAGCGCGCCTTGGCGAGCGTTTGCGTGCTGGCCGATTCGACGACAGGCGCGAGCAGCACGCGTCCGTGCTGCGCCTCGATCTTCGCTTCGAGCCTTGCGAGAATGCGCGCGGCTTCCTCGGTGCGGCCGCGCTGCGCAAGCCAGCGCGCACTCTCGGGCACGCGGCGACGGATCGCCCAGGCGATGAGCGCGCCGAACGCGCCGAACATCACGACCCAGCGCCAGCCATCGAAGCCGAGCGGCGCGCGCGGCACGAACCACCATGCGAGCAAGGCGACAGCCGGCACGGCCGTGTACTGCACCAGATGCACGAACGCGAATGCGCGGCCGCGCATGTGCTTGGGCACGAGTTCGCTCACGTAGGTGTCGATGGTGACGAGTTCGACGCCCACGCCAATGCCCGCGATGAGGCGCCACAGGTTGATGCCGGGCGCGCTCGTCTGCAGCGCCATGAGGCAGGTCGCAACCGAATACCAGAGCAGGGATGCGGTGAACAGCGTGCGGCGGCCATAGCGGTCGGCAAGCCTTGTCAGGCAGAACGTGCCGATGAAGAGCCCCGCGAACGACGCCGCCACGAAGGCGCCGAGACCCGAGAAGCCGAAGAACGAAGCCGTGGTGGTCGAGTAGAGGCCGCTTTTCACGAGGCCCGGCCCGACATAGGCCGTGAAGAACAGATCGTAGAACTCGAACCAGCCGCCTAGCGAAAGCAGGAGCACGAGCGTCCAGATGGTGCGCGTGGCCGGCAGACGGTCAATGCGCGCGTTGATCTCGGCCGCACTGACGGGCGCGGCGGCGTGGTCCCGGAGCGACGCGTGTGTCGCTCCGATTGGCAAGCTGGACATCGGAATCTCCTGAACGCTTCGTTTGCGCGTCTGTTCGTTCTACCAAACAGAACGTCGTTCTAAAAATATGACTCGATGATACTGCGAGGCGGTGAGGCAACCGACCAGGGCTTTTACTGAGTGGGACGTGCAGGGTGCGCCTCACAGAGCGCCACTGGGCATGTGCTCCAAGGCCGTCGTTTTATTCGGATGCTCAGTCAGGAGACGTCTTGAAGAAGAAAGTCTTTTCCGGAGGCGTTCCTGCCGCGCTGGCCTTGTCGCTCTGCGCCGCTATCGCGCTCTCCGGCTGTGCGCATCCGCAGAGCGAGGGGTACACGCAGGCGCAATCGCATGTGCCATCGCCGCTCACCGATCTCGATAACGGCGAGGTAACCGCCGCCGCGAATGCGCCGCAACCCGCCGTCGATCCACAGGCGCTCGACGCGCTCAATGCCATGGGCGCTTATCTGCGCACGTTGCGCCGGTTCGAGGTCAACGCGGACACGTCGACCGACGTCGTGCTCGACAACGGCCAGAACGCCGCACCGCTGCGTCATACGGTGCTCAAGGTCCAGCGGCCCGACCGACTGCGCGCCGAGATCACGGGCAACGGCAACCTGCGTGGACTGATCTATGACGGCCGCGAGTTCATGACCTTCAACGAAAAGCAAGGTTTTTACACGCGCAATGACGCGCCACCGACGCTCGATGGCCTCGTACGCGAACTCGCGAATAGCTGGCGTATCGAAGCGCCGCTCGCGGAGCGGGAAGACTTGCCAGGTGGCGCCGCCCATGAATTTTCTTATTTAACATAAGATAAATTATCGCAGTTTTTATGATGTTCGCAAACATCAGAATCCACCGCATCACATCTCGACAATCACCTTCAACGCCTGCGTGCTGGCCGCTTGCGAGAACGTCTCATACGCCTTGGGCATGTCTTCGAACGAAAACCGATGCGTGATCAGCCGGTTCGGATCGATCCGTCCGGCGCGCACGGTCTTGAGCAGCATGGGCGTGCTCACTGTGTCGACGAGACGCGTCGTGATCGCCACGTTGCGGTCCCAGAGCTTGTCGAGGAAAAGCGAAGCCGGCACGCCGTGCACGCCGATGTTCGCAATCACGCCGCCCGGCGCCACGATCTGCTGACACAGCTCGAACGTCGCAGGCACGCCGACGGCCTCCATCGCGCAATCGACGCCCACGCCATCCGTGAGCTTCATCACCGCATCGACGGCGTCGCCCGCGCGCGGATCGATGCACGCCGTCGCGCCGAATTTCTTCGCGCATTCCAGACGGTTGGGGTCCATATCGATCATGATGATCTGCGCGGGCGAATAAAACTGCGCAGTCAGGAGCGCGGCCAGCCCGATTGGCCCGGAGCCGACAACGGCCACCGTGCTGCCGGGTTCGACCTTGCCGTTGAGCACGCCGCATTCGAAGCCCGTCGGCAGGATGTCCGAGAGCATCACGAGCGCGGCCTCGTCGAGGCCGTCGGGAATCCGGTACAGGCTCGTTTGCGCGTGCGGCGTACGCACGTATTCGGCCTGCGTGCCGTCGATGCGATTACCGAGTATCCAGCCGCCCGTCTTGCAGTGCGAATACATGCCGCGCCGGCAGTACTCGCACTGTCCGCAGCTCGAGATGCACGAGACGAGCACGTGATCGCCGACTTTCAGCGTCGAGACGCCGCTGCCGATCTCGTGGACGACGCCCACGCCTTCGTGGCCGAGAATGCGGCCCGGCTCGCAACTCGGCACGTCACCCTTGAGAATGTGGAGATCGGTGCCGCAGATCGTCGTCTTCGAGATCTTGACGACGGCGTCGCCGGGTCCCTGCAAGGCGGGCATTGGCCGCGTTTCGAGTGCGAACTTGCCCGGACCGTTGTAAACCAGTGCTTTCATGGTTCCTCCATCGACAACCGGAAATACGCCGGCTCGCCGGGAGCCCTCCTTTCGGTCAGCGGGCGCGCGGCGAGTCCGTCTTCCCCTGCAAGGTTTGCTTATTTCGATACGCGGTGAGCCGCCGAGAACGGATCCGAAACAGCGACGACTTCGCCCTTGCATTCATGATCGTAGTCCAAGGTCCGACGGCTACGAAGTGATGGCGTGGAGGTTCATGCGTTAAGCATGAGATTTCTTGTGCTCGCTCAAATACTAGAACAGATGGCGGATGCCGACCTGCACGCCGAATTCGCTCTGACCGGGTCCCGGCGTCAGGAACGAACCCGTCGTAATGCTGGCGCCCGCCATCTTGAACTGCGCGGTGCCGTAATTCTTCAATTCGGAAATCGTGCCGTAGAGCCTCGTCCCCTTCGAAAGATCGTAGTTGACGATCGCCCCATATTGCAGGGCGTCGTTGCCGAGATGCGTGCTGTCCTTGGTGTAGGCGGCGCCGGCGCCCACGCTCAAGAACGGCGTGAAGCGGTAGTCGGCCGAGAGCGAATACGTGCTGTGCCAGTCGCCCGCCGTGTTGCCAACCGGTCCGACCGTCGGGTCGTATTTGCCGGCCGGGTTGCTGAGCGCATTGCCGGTGGTCGCGGAAATGACGTCGTTGGCGCGGAAATAGCCGACGTAGATGCGCCCCCACCCGTAGTCGAGATTGCCGCCCGCGATGAATTCCTGCACACGGTTGGAGGCTGTCGCATTCGCCGCGTTCAAATAGGCAAGCGCGAGATAAACCGGGCCCTGGGTGGACTGCACGCCGGCCTGATACACGGCATTGCCCGCGAGCGTGCCCGGCTGGCCGCCCACCGAATAATGCAGTTCGACCTGGGTCCCCACAAACTTGGGCGAGATCCACGCAATATCGTTGTCGACGCGCGCCAGCCAGTTCGCAAAGTTGTTGTAGCCCGAGGCGTAAGTCGCCGCGCTGAAGGCGTCCATATTGCCGCTCCAGGCGAACATCGGCGTGTTCTGGCGGCCGAAGCGCACCTCGCCGAAGCCGCCGCCCACACCGACCCACGCCTGGCGATCGAAGAACCGGTAGCTGTTCTGCAGCTTGCCCGTACCCGGATCGAAGCCGCTTTCCAGCGCGAAGTTCACGCGGTATCCGCCGCCTATGTCCTCCGTACCGCGCAAGCCCCAGCGGCTCGTCATCAAGCCATTGTTGCCGAGCACGGCGAGCGACGTGGTCTTGCCGCCGACTTTCGTGTTCTGGTAGCCGGCGAACACGTCGAGCACGCCATAGAGCGTCACCGACGATTGCGCGATTGCAGGCGTACTGGCGATGACCGCTGCAGCGATCACCGACAAGCTAAGGAATCCTCTATTTAACGACATCGTCACTTTCCCCTGTTGTTAACTTCTTGATAGATTGGCGCTGACGCTGAAGGTGTCAGCTTGTGCGGTCGGTCGCGAGCATGCGCTTCACCACGAGGGCGAGCGGCACCGTGAAGCAAAAGTGCGACATGAAACCGCCGATGATGACGACCGGGTCGTAGTAATTGGGATGGTTGTCGGACGCGATGCTGATCGCCACATGCATGACGATCCAGGCCAGGATCGCGTAAAAGAGCGCGACGAACGTGGCCTCGTAGCCGTGGCGGCGGAAATACGGCCAGATCGCGGCGAACAGTACGCCCCACGCAATGGCGAAGAAGAAATGGATGGCAGTCCCGAGGAAATACGCCCAGATGCCGAGCGAGTCCTGTACGCCCTTGCCGAACACGAGGCCGGTCGCGTTGCGGGGAATACCCGCAAGCGGCATGAGATGCTGGGCGCCGACCCAGATGAGCGCCTCGTAAATCCAGATGATGACCGCGCCCGTCAAGCCGCCGGCTATGCCGGCGCGCAAGATTGCGCCGAGCGTCGGCTTGCCGTCGATTGCCGTTCTCGTCCCTTGATACCCACCCTCACCTACGCTTGCATTGCCGCTCATCGCCGTCTCCTCCTGTCGTACTGCACGAAAAATGTCTTTCGCCAGGATAGAAACGGGGCTTACGGAAAACTACATCGGGTTAACGGCAGGCAAGACGCGCTCCGTGGGCAAGAAAGCACGCGCAAGGCACGCTCGTGGCTCGCGATGAGCCGCGCAGCACCAAGCTGGACGAGGCTTGGCGGGATTCAACGGTGCACGGCGGGAGGTCGGCAGACCGGCTTGCAGACCCTGTCGCCGATAAGAGAAATCGATACGGAGGAAACGACTTCGCAACGCGAGGTCTGCAAACGCGCTTTATTCGGTCGTCTCGCGCCGCGTATCGATTATCGGCTGCGTAACGCGTTACTGAGGCAGTATTTCCCGTAGACAAGACAGTGGGATGCTCCGCCACTCGGCAGTCCGTTTTCGGAAAACGCGTCCGCAACAGCATGCATGGCGTTCGTTGTGGATACCTGACAGTCCTGATCGACGACGAGAAAAGCGACGGCGAGGACCAGGGCTGAAACCACGGAAAGCGAGAGAACGTGCTTTTTCATCATCGACTCCTGATGCAATCGCCCGCAGTGTCCCGGCAAGGTCCGGTCGTCCAGACCAGCGCAGCTTCGCCCCCCCTGCTCCACTGTGCCTGAACCCTGCTCCAGCCAGCGGACGTGCAAAAAAGGGGCAGGCATATACCTGCCCCGCTCCGCCTTAGTGAATGGCCATCTGCACGACCTTCACGATCACGAGACCCACTGCGACGACGAGGTAGGTGCGCAGCACGCCCATCCACACGCGTGTCGACAGCGTCAGGTGCTGCGGCGCCGGCAGGTCTTCGAG
>NZ_JBFRCL010000074.1:0-40379 GCF_040965695.1 Paraburkholderia sp. BR10937 | reverse complement strand
CCCACGAACTCAACCCGCTGCTCAACGCGCTCGACCGCGTGCTCTATCTCGGCAATGGCGTGGCCGCGCTCGGCAGCGTGGACGAAGTCATCACGGCGCCCGTGCTCTCGCGCCTCTACGGCTCGCCGATCGAAGTGATGCGCATGAAGGGCCGCATCTTCGTGATGTCGGGCGACGTGGAAGTCGAAAAGCACGACCACGAGCATGAGCACGACCACGGCGGCCACGGCCACGCGCACGGACACAGTCACGCCCACGGCAACAACAACGACAACACCCACGGCCACACGCACGATGCTTGAATACGATTTCATGGTGAACGCCTTCGCGGCGGCGGGCATCGTCGCGGTGCTCGCGGGCGTGGTGGGCTATTTCCTCGTGATGCGCGGTCAGACCTTCGCGGGCCACGCGCTCTCACACGTGGGTTTCACGGGCGCGACGGGCGCCGTGCTGCTCGGCGTCTCGCCGATGTGGGGCATGGTGGGCTTCACGCTCGCCGCTGGCGTTTCGATGGGCGCGCTCGGCGAAAAGCTCGCGGGCCGCGATGTGGCGATCGGCGTGATCCTTTCGCTCGCGCTCGGCTTCGGCCTCTTGTTTCTGCACTTCTTCACGTCGTATGCCACGCAGGTCACGGCGCTGCTGTTCGGCAACGTGCTCGGCGTGAACCGCGAGACGCTCGGCGTGCTGGCCGCCCTCGCCGTGGCGAGTCTCGCGGCGCTGGCCGCCATCATGCGGCCGCTGCTGTTCGCCTCGCTGCAGCCCGAACTCGCCGAAGCGAAGGGCGTGTCGCTGCGCGCGGTCTCGATGCTGTTCCTCGCCATCGCCGCGCTCGCGGTGGCCGCGTGCACGCAGATCGTCGGCGTGCTGCTCGTCTTTACGCTGATGGTCGGTCCGGCCGCCGCCGCGCAGAATCTCACCACGCGCCTGTCCACCGGCCTCGTGCTCGCCGCGCTGCTCGCGCTCGTGCAGGCATGGCTCGGCGTGACGCTCGCCTTCTACACCGACTGGCCCACCAGCTTCTGGATCACCGCGCTCGCCGCGCTCGTCTACGGCGCGAGTCTGATCGAGCGTCGCTAGCACGCTGTACGCGCCATGAAAAAGGCGTTGCCCCTCGCGGTGGCAACGCCTTTTTTGCTGTTACGCCTCGCTCAGTAGAGCACGACCGAGCGGATCGACTCGCCCTTTTTCATGAGGTCGAAGCCTTGGTTGATCTGGTCGAGTTCGAGCGTGTGCGTGATCAGATCGTCGATGTTGATCTTGCCTTCCATGTACCAGTCGACGATCGTCGGCACGTCGGTGCGCCCGCGCGCGCCGCCGAACGCCGAGCCTTTCCATTGGCGGCCCGTGACGAGCTGAAACGGGCGCGTGCTGATCTCCTCGCCGGCCGCCGCCACGCCGATGATGAACGACTGGCCCCAGCCCTTGTGCGTGCATTCGAGCGCCTCGCGCATCACCTTCGTGTTGCCGATGCATTCGAACGAATAGTCGGCGCCGCCATCGGTCAGTTGCACGATGTAATCGACGATGTTCTCCACATCGTTCGGATCGACGAAATGCGTCATGCCAAACTGCTTTGCGAGTTCGACGCGCTTCGGGTTGATATCCACGCCGATGATCTTGTCGGCGCCCACCATCTTCGCGCCCTGGATCACGTTCAGGCCAATGCCGCCCAGGCCGAACACCGCCACGTTCGCGCCCGCTTCCATTTTCGCCGAGTACACCACGGCGCCCACGCCCGTCGTCACGCCGCAGCCGATATAGCAGACCTTGCCGAACGGCGCGTCCTCACGGATTTTCGCCACGGCGATTTCCGGCACGACGATGTAGTTCGAGAACGTCGACGTGCCCATGTAGTGATAGAGCGGCTTGCCGCCCAGCGAGAAGCGCGAGGTGGCGTCGGGCATGAGGCCCTTGCCTTGCGTCGCGCGAATGGCCTGACACAGGTTCGTCTTGCGCGAGAGACAGAATTTGCACTGGCGGCATTCCGGCGTGTAAAGCGGAGTGGTCGCCTTTCCTCACCGTGCCCACGCCCGCACCGACATCGACCACGATGCCCGCGCCTTCATGGCCGAGGATCGCCGGAAAGATTCCTTCCGGGTCCGCGCCCGAGAGCGTGTAGTAATCGGTATGGCAGATGCCCGTCGCCTTCACCTCGATCAGCACCTCGCCGGCGCGCGGACCTTCCAGATCCACTTCCTCGATCGTCAGCGGGGTCCCGGCTTTCCATGCGACGGCGGCTTTCGTCTTCATCTTCGCTGCTCCTGTGTCTCGGTGATGTCGATACGCCTCATCACGGTGCCGGTGCAAACCAGGTTCGCACGCGGCCATACAGATCGATGAAGCGCGCATAGCGCTGCGCGAGCGCGGCGTCCTCGCGCGGCGACGCCACCAGCGTCGCGGCCGGCGCAAGCGCCGCGAGGTCGCTCATGCGCCAGTGCCCGCACGCGAGGCCGCCCAGCATCGCGGCGCCGCGCGCCGCTGCGTTCGGGCAGTCGATCGCGTAGAGGTCCGCGTCGAGCGTGTCGGCGAGCAACTGCCGCCAGCGCGCGTCCACGGAGCCGCCGCCCGCGAGCTTGAGCGTCGGCACACTGCGCGCATCCCGCGTGCCTCCATCGGCGGCTTCATGGGTGCTGCGCACGGCGTCGAGGCCCGCGCGCAACGCGAACGTGACGCCTTCGAACGCCGCGCGCATGAGCGTGCCGCGCGAGTCGCCGAGCGAAGCGCCCAGCCAGCCGCCGCGCGCCGCCGGGTCGAGCCACGGCGAGCGCTCGCCGCTCAGGTAAGGCAGGAACGCGAGCGTCGCCGACGGCGGCACGGCGAACGCATCCGCGTAAGCCGAAGCCCAGTCGTAGGCCAGCCAGCCGCGTGCCGCTTCCAGCGCCACGCCCACGTTCTGCATGGCGGCCATGGTGTACCACCCGCCCGTCGCCGAGCGGTAGCGATGCAGCCCGCGCCGCGCGGGCGGCTCGCTGCGCGCGGTCACGACGATCTGGCCGCCCGTGCCGGTCGTGAGGAGCGCGTCGCCTTCGTCGGCCAGGCCACTGCCGAACGCGGCGCAAGGCGTGTCGCCCGCGCCCGTCGCGAGCGCGATGCCAGCGGGCAGCCCGAGCGCCTGGGCGGCCTGCGCGCTCAGCGCGCCGCTCGCTTCATGCGACGCGGCAAGCGGCGCGAACCACCGCGCCGGCAGTCCCAGCCGCTCGATTAACGCGAAGTCCCACGCGCCATCGGGTGCGGCGAGCGCCGTCGCGCACGCGTCCGAGGGATCGGCGTGGAACGCGCCACCCAGCGCCACGCGCAACCAGTCTTTCGGCTGCAGCGCCCAGCGCGCGGCTTGGGCGACTTGCGGCTCATGCTGCAGGACCCAGCGCAGCAGCGGCCCCGCCATGCCGGGCGCCACGGGGTTGGGCTGCGCGTGTTCGGCGTCGTCGGGCCACGCGTCGAGCAGCGCATGCGCGCGCGTGTCGGGCCAGAGCATCGCGGGGCGCAACGCGCGGCCCGCTGCGTCGGTGAGCACGACGCCGTGCATCTGTCCGGAAAAGCCGATTGCCCGCACCGCGGCGCGCTCGCTCTCCGGCAATCGCGCGCAGGCCACGACGAGCGCGTCCCACCACCGATCCACGGCGATCTCGGCCCAGCCGGGCTGCGGTGTTTCGAGCGCATAGGCCACGCTCGCGGCGGCACGCTCGACGCCATCGCCATCGATGATGCCGAGCTTGAGTGAACCGGTGCCGAGGTCGATGCCGAGAAAACGCGTCTGCGATGGGCTCATGGGGAACGCTGTGCGAGGTGGGTGAGGACGGGAAGAACGATCATACCGGCGAGCACGCCGCCGAATGTGCGTTAAGCGGGGGATTCAAACCTGCCGCGAACCCGCGTGCAACGCAGCCGATTTCGACGCGAATCATGCCCATTCGCGGGTTAACCCGTTGGGTGTTCGCGAGGTGCAAAATGGCTCACATTGCGCATTCGAAATAGAGATCATAACGACGCTGACATAGGTGACATGACCCGCTGGGCATCGCCGGCCTCACTTCGAGCCACCTGCACGCGCTCCGCCATGGCGCCGTACCGCCACGGCCGCACCGCGGCACCCACAGCGCGAAGCCGCCCAATCGCCGCAAACAGGGGCCTCCCCGCCTTGCGCCGCCGCACGCGCGGTCCGAACCGGCGCCTCGCGACGCCGCCATGATGCCGCCACGCGCGCCGATCCCACCCTTATGTCGCCGGCCCATCCCGACGCGCGCATATCGTCGCCGGAAAGCACGGAATAGTCTCCAGTGGTCTTGTTGCCTATTTTCTTACCGCATACCTTGGAGGCCATATCCCTTAAACAAAGAGACGGAGACAGACGACATGCAAGCCAAGGGCATTGAGGACCAGGCCGCCCAGCGGTCTGGCCAGAAGCAGGTCCACCCCTGCGACGAGCGCCTGCCGTTTAGCCAGCTGCTGACACTCGGCATCCAGCACGTGCTCGTGATGTACGCAGGCGCGGTGGCCGTGCCGCTCATCGTCGGCGGCGCGATCGGGCTGCCGAAGGACCAGATCGCCTTTCTCATCAGCGCCGACCTGTTCGCCTGCGGCATCGCCACGCTGATCCAGACGCTCGGCCTGTGGATCTTCGGCATCCGCCTGCCCGTGATCATGGGCTGCACGTTCGCCTCGGTGGGCCCGATGATCGCCATCGGCACCAATCCGTCGCTCGGCCTGCTCGACATCTTCGGCTCGACCATCGCGGCGGGCGCAATCGGCATCGTGATCGCGCCGATGATCGGCAAGCTGCTGCGCTTCTTCCCGCCTGTCGTGGTGGGCACCGTGATCGCGGTGATCGGCCTCTCGCTCATGGAAGTGGGCATCAACTGGGCTGCGGGCGGCGTGGGCAACCCCGACTATGGGAACCCCATCTACCTCGGCCTCTCGCTGCTCGTACTGATGCTGATCCTGCTCATCAACAAGTTCGGACGCGGCTTCATCGCCAATATCTCGGTGCTGCTCGGCATCGTCGCGGGCTTCGCCATTGCGCTTGCACTCGGCCGCGTGAATCTCGAAGGCATGGCGAGCGCGCCGTGGGTCGGCATCGTCATGCCGTTCCACTTCGGCATGCCGAAGTTCCACGTCCTGCCGATCGCGACGATGGTGATCGTGATGTTCGTGACCTTCATCGAATCGACGGGCATGTTCCTCGCCGTGGGCGACATGGTCGAGCGCCCCGTCGATCAGGCCACACTCGTGCGCGGCCTGCGTGTGGACGGTCTCGGCACGATGATCGGCGGCATTTTCAACTCGTTCCCGCATACGTCGTTCTCGCAGAACGTGGGGCTCATCGGCGTGACGGGCGTGAAGAGCCGCTATGTGTGCGCGATGGGCGGCGTGATTCTCGTGCTGCTCGGGCTCTTCCCGAAGATGGCGCAGATGGTCGCCTCGGTGCCCGCTTTCGTACTGGGCGGCGCAGGCATCGTGATGTTCGGCATGGTGGCGGCGAACGGCATCAAGGTGCTCTCGCGCGTGGACTTCGTGAAGAACCAGCACAACCTCTTCATCGTGGCCGTGAGCGTGGGTTTCGGCCTCGTGCCGGTAGTGTCGCCGCACTTCTTCGCCAAGCTGCCGCCCGCGCTTTCGCCGCTGCTCCATAGCGGCATCCTGCTTGCTTCGGTTTCGGCGGTGGTGCTGAACCTGATCTTCAACGGTGCCAGGAGCGAGAAAGCCGCCGAGCGCGCCATCCGCCGCGCCGGACACGATCTCGAAGGCCGTCCGGATGCGGAACAGACGCCAGACGCGGGCCACGAAATGCCGCGCTCGGCCGCGCATTGAGTCGATCGCAGTGAGCCAATCGAAGCGGGTTTGAACGTATTGAGTTGACGCGAGAGGTGCCCCGCTCGCAGGTGCCCATCCATGCACATGGCGGGCGGGGTCTTTTGCTGGTTCGGCGCCATGGGAAACCATGGCGCTTTTTTTTCGTCCTTGCGTTGCGCACGCTCACGCGCAAAAAAAAACGCCACGGTCTCCCGTGGCGTTCTGGCTTCCGGTTCCGAAGCCGTAGCGCGAACCGTAGCGCGTTACCCCGTCGTAGCCGCCGAAGCCGCCACCGGCGCGCTGGCCGCGCCGTAATCGGCCGGCGCATCGGGTTCGCGCGGCGTCTCGCCCGCATGCGCGATCCAGCCGCCGCCCAACGCGCGATACAGATCGACGAGGTTGGTCAGGCGCGCGAGGCGCGCCGTGACGAGCGACTGCTGCGCCGTGTAGAGGCTGGTCTGCGCGGCCAGCACCGGCAGATAGCTGTCCACGCCGTTCTTGTAGCGCAGTTCCGAAAGCGTGAGCGAGCGTTGGTTCGCAAAGGTGCTGCGCTCGAGTGCGGCGATCTGCTCATCGTAGGTGCCGCGCGCAGCCAGGCCGTCGGCCACTTCGCGGAACGCCGACTGGATCGACTTCTCGTAGTTGGCGATCTCGATGCGCTTCTCGACGTTCGCGAGTTGCAGGTTCGCGATGTTCGAACCGCCTTCGAAGATCGGCAGCGTGATCTGCGGCACGAAGCTCCACGCCGCCGTGCCGGCCTTGAAGAGCCCGCCGAGCGACAGGCTTTCGGTGCCGAACGCCGCCGTGAGCGAGATCTTCGGGAAGAACGCCGCACGCGCCGCGCCGATGTTGGCGTTTGCCGCGAGCAGTGTCTCTTCGGCCTGCATGATGTCCGGGCGACGCGTGAGCAGATCCGAAGGCAGGCCTGCCGGAATGTCGTTGAGCAGGGCCTGGCCGTCGAGCGGCAGGCCTTGCGGCAGATCCGCCGGCAGCGGCTCGCCGATCAGCAGCACGAGCGCGTTTTCGGCCTGGGCGCGTGCGCGCAGTTGCGCCTGCATGTTGGCCTGCGCGTTCTCGACCACGGTTTGCGCCTGACGCAAATCGAGTTCGGTGCCGGTGCCCGTATCGAACTGCGCCTTCGCGATGTTGTACGAGTCCTGCGCCGTCTTGAGCGTTTCCTGCGTGACCTTGAGGAGGTCGTCGTCGGAGAGCATGGTCAGGTACTGGTCCGCGACTTCCGAAACCAGCGTGATCTCGGCCGCCTTGCGCGCATACGCCGTCGAGAGGTACTGCGCCAACGCCTGGTCCTTCAGGCTGCGGATGCGCCCCCAGAAGTCCAGTTCCCATGACGCCTGCACGCCCACGTTGTAGACGCTGTACGGATTATTCACCGTGGTCTGGAAGTTCCTCGGCACGCGCGTGCGCGTGTCCGAAGCCACACCGTTGATCGCCGGGAACAGTTCGGCGCGCGTGATCTGATACTGCGCGCGCGCCGCCTCGACGTTGAGCACCGACACGCGCAGATCGCGGTTGTTCTTCAGCGCGATGTCCACGAGCTGCTGCAGGCGCGGATCGACGAAGAATTCGCGCCAGCCGATGTCGGTCGCCGCGGCGCCATTGGCGCTCGGGGCGGCCTGGCCGTTCTGGCCATTCGCGCCCGCAGCAGCGGGCTGCGTGGCGTACACGCCGCCCTGCGGGAAGCTCTGCGACACCGGCGCTTCGGGCCGGTGGTACCAAGGCTCCATCGTGCAACCCGCGAGGAGCGCGGCGGCCACCGCTGCGGCGGCCGCTGCAATTACGGATAGTTTATGCATCTCAATGTCCTTCCTTGCCCGGGCCGTCGCCGTTGCCACCTTCGCCACCACGGTCGTTGCCACCCTGACCGCCGGCGCCGCCACCATTCGCGCCATTGTCCTGGTCATGGTCGTGCGCGTGGTGCTCTTCGTAGTGCTGGAGCGCGACGTCGGCGTCTTCCTTCTCGCCGGCGAACTTTGCGCGGATCACCACGAAGAACATCGGGATCATGAAGATCGCGAGGAACGTGGCCGTGATCATCCCGCCGATCACGCCCGTGCCGATCGCGTGCTGCGAAGCCGAACCCGCGCCGTTACTGATCGCGAGCGGCAGCACGCCGAGAATGAACGCCATCGACGTCATGAGAATCGGCCGCAGACGCAGTCGCGAAGCTTCGAGCGCCGCCTCGATCGGTCCCATCTTTCCCTCGGCCTGCAGGTCGCGCGCGAACTCCACAATCAGAATCGCGTTCTTCGCCGACAGACCCACAGTGGTTAGCAGGCCCACCTGGAAGAACACGTCGTTCTCGAGGCCGCGCAAGGTCACCGCCAGCAGCGCACCGAGCACGCCGAGCGGCACCACCATGATGACCGCGAACGGAATCGACCAGCTTTCATACAGCGCCGCAAGACACAGGAACACGACGAGGATCGAAATGCCGTACAGGATCGGCGCCTGCGAGCCCGACTGGCGCTCCTGATACGAGAGCCCCGTCCATTCGTAGCCGATACCCGCGGGCAACTTCGCCGCGATCTGCTCCATGGCCGTCATGGCCTGGCCGGTCGACTTGCCCTGCCCCGCCTGACCCTGGATTTCCAGAGCGGAAATGCCGTTGTAGCGTTCGAGCTTCGGCGAACCGAAGGTCCAGCGGCCTTTCGCGACCGAGCCGAACGGCGCCATTCCGCCCGCGCTGTTGCGCACGTACCAGAGGTTCATGTCCTCGGGCGTCATGCGGAACGGTGCATCGGCCATCACGTACACCTTCTTGATACGGCCGTCCGTGTCGAGGAAGTTGTTCACGTACGCCGACGCCCACGCGATCGAGAAGGTCTGGTCGACCGCGGCCGCCGTCACACCGAGCGCCTCGGCCTTTTCCCGGTCGATGTCCACCGTGAACTGCGGCGTGTCGTTCAGGCCGTTCGGGCGCACAAGTGCGAGCGTCGGATCCTTCGCAGCCATGCCGAGCAGCATGTTGCGCGCTTCCATCAGCTTCTCGTGACCGAGACCTCCGCGGTCCTGCAATTCGAAGTCGAAGCCCGACGCGGTGCCGAGTTCAGGAATCGAAGGCGGATTCACCGGGAACACCATCGCGTCCTTGTAGCCCGCATAGTGCATGAACATACGCCGCACCAGCGCCTGGACCTTCTGGTCCGCGTTCTGACGCTGCTTGTAGTCCTTCATCCGTACGAACACGAGACCCGAGTTCTGGCCACGGCCCGCGAAGCTGAAGCCGTTCACCGTGAACACCGACTCGACGATGCTGCCTTCGTCCTTGAGCAGCCAGTTCTGGATGTTGGCGAGCGTGCGTGCCGTCGTTTCCTGGGTCGAGCCCACGGGCGTCTGCACGATCACGAACATCGTGCCCTGGTCTTCATCGGGCAGGAACGACTTCGGCAGGCGCACGAACAGCAGACCAACCGCGACGATCACCGCGAGATAGATGATGAGCCAGCGGCCCGAGCGCTTGATCACGTGGTGCACGCCGGAGTGATACTTGTCGCGGCTCGTCTCGAACGTACGGTTGAACCAGCCGAAGAAGCCCTTCTTCTCTTCGTGATGACCCTTCGGAATCGGCTTGAGAATGGTCGCGCACAACGCCGGCGTGAGAATCAGCGCGACGAGCACGGACAGCACCATCGCCGCCACGATCGTGAGCGAGAACTGCCGGTAGATGGCGCCGACCGAGCCGCCCGAGAACGCCACCGGCACGAACACCGCGGAAAGCACGAGCGCCACGCCAACGAGTGCGCCGGTAATCTGGCCCATCGCCTTGCGGGTGGCCTCCTTCGGCCCTAACCCCTCTTCCACCATCACCCGCTCGACGTTCTCCACGACCACGATCGCGTCGTCCACCAGCAGGCCGATGGCGAGCACGAGACCGAACATCGACAGCGTGTTGATCGAGAAGCCCACCGCCGCCATGATCGCGAACGTGCCCAGCAGCACCACCGGCACCGCGATCGTCGGAATCAACGTCGCGCGCAGATTCTGCAGGAACAGGTACATCACGAGGAACACGAGCACGATGCCTTCCAGCAGCGTCTTGATCACTTCCTCGATCGACAGGCGCACGAACGGCGTCGTGTCGTACGGGTACTTCACGACGAGACCGTGCGGGAAGTACCTCGAGAGGTCGTCGATCTTCTGGCGCACGAGCTTCGCGGTCTGCAGCGCGTTGGCGCCCGTCGCGAGCTGAATGCCCAGACCGGCCGTCGGCGCACCGTTGTACTTCGTGTCGAAGTTGTAGTTTTCGCCACCCAGACCAATACGCGCCACGTCCTTCAAGCGCACCTGCGAGCCGTCCTGGTTCACCTTCAGCAGGATGTTGCCGAACTGCTCGGGCGTCTGCAGCAGCGTCGATTCGGTGATGGTCGCCTGGAACGCCTGCCCCGCCACCGCCGGCGTGCCGCCCAGCTGACCGCCCGCGATCTGCACGTTCTGCGCGGTGATTGCCGCTGTGACGTCGGTTGGCGTTAGCTGGAAGTTCGTGAGCTTGTTTGGATCGAGCCAGACACGCATCGCGTACTGCGAGCCGAACAGCGTGACCGTACCCACGCCGTCGATACGGCTGATCGGGTCTTTCACGTTCGACGCCACGTAGTTCGCGAGGTCGTACTTGGTCATGCTGCCGTCTTCGGACACGAACGCGAGCACCAGCAGGAAGCTGCTGCTCGATTTCGTGACGCTGATACCGAGCTGCTGCACCACCTGCGGCAGGATCGGCGTGGCGAGCTGCAACTTGTTCTGCACCTGCACCTGCGCGATGTCCGGGTTAGTACCCGCCGCGAACGTCAGCGTGATCGTAGCCGTGCCCGAGTCATCGGAAGTCGACGAGATGTACAGCAGGTGGTCGAGACCGCTCATCTGCTGCTCGATCACCTGCGTGACCGTGTTTTCCACCGTCTTGGCCGATGCGCCCGGATAGTTCGCGCTGATCTGGATGGAAGGCGGCGCGATGGTCGGATACTGCGCGACCGGCAGCGTGAACACCGACGCCACACCCGCCAGCATCAGGATGATGGCGATCACCCATGCAAAGATTGGGCGATCAATAAAGAACTTTGCCATGAAGCAGGCTCCCCGTTATTGCGCTGCGGAGGCGGCAGGTGCAGCCGAGGCAGCCTTCGGCCCCGATGCGGCGCTGGCGGCGTTCGCGTAGCCCGAAGCCGTTGCCATGTCGGCCGAAGGCGCGCCCTGCGGCGGCGGCGGCGGCAGCTGCGCGGGAACCGGCTTGACCTGCGCACCCGGCTTGACCTTGTCGGTGCCCTGAACGATCACGCGGTCGCCGGCGTTCAGACCGCTCTGAACGACCCAGTCCTGACCCTGCGTGCCCGCCGTGGTGATCGGCGTCGGCACGACCTTGTTGTCCTGGTTGACGACGTACACCGAGGCCTGCCCCTTCTGGTCGTGCTGCACGCCGACCTGCGGCACGAGGAACGCGTTGTTGTTGATGCCTTCTTCGATGCGCGCGCGCACGAACATGCCCGGCAGCAGCACGCGGTCGGCGTTCGGGAAAATCGCGCGAACCGTGACCGAGCCCGTGGTCTGGTCGACGGTGACGTCGGAGAACTGGAGCTTGCCCTTTTCCGAATAGGTGCGGCCGTCTTCGAGGACGAGCGAGACCTTGGCGGCGTTCGGGCCGTTGGTCTTCAGGCGTCCTTCCTGGATCTCGCGGCGCAGCTTCAGGCCTTCGAGACTGGACTGCGTGACGTCCACGTACATCGGATCGAGCTGCTGCACCGTCGACATCAACGTGGCCGCGCTCGCCTGCACGTAGGCGCCCGGCGTGACCTGCGAGATGCCGACCTGGCCCGAGACCGGCGAAGTGACGTCGGTGTAGCCGAGGTTGATCTGTGCCGTGTCGACGGCGGCCTTGCCGGCGGCGACGTCGGCTGCGGCCTGGCCCTGGGCGGAAATGGCGTTGTCGTAGTCCTGCTTGCTCACCGCGTTGGCCTGCACCAGCACCTTGTAGCGCGCGACCAGCGCGTTCTGCGTGACGAGGTTGGCCTGCGCCTTGGCGAGCGTGGCCTTGGCATTGTTCAGCGCGGCGATGTACGGCGCCGGATCGATCTTGTAGAGCCGCTGACCGGCCTTGACGAGCGCGCCTTCGGTGAATTCGCGGCGCAGCACGATGCCGTCCACCCGTGCGCGCACTTGCGCGACGAGGTAGGCACTGGTACGGCCGGGCAGCTCGGAGACGACCGGCACGGCGGTCGGCTGGAGGGTGACGATACCCACTTCGGGGGTTTGCGGCGGCGGCGCCGACTGCTTTTGCCCGCAGGCTGCGAGCACGATGGCAGCCGTCGCGACACTGATTAGGCGGAATGGAACCCGTTCGACGCGCATGGAGCGACCTCTGTCTATAACTGACAATAAAAGCGTGCGGCGTCCTGCAACGAGGAGGACGACCACGCACGCCAGCATCTGGCAAATACCTGACGGATAAACCCGGTACTTCTTCTAGAAAGGCGCGTTCCGGTCTGCACATCCGTCCGGGCGATACTGCCGCGCGCCGCCGCGAGAGGCGTCGCGCATTGGGGTTTCTACGACCACTTGGCCAAGGACGGATATTAACCGGACATCACCACTTGAGGCACCCAGGTGGTGGGGTGCTATTATAGATACATTCGCGAACGAATGTAAAAGGACGTTACGTAACCGTTGAGTGGTACTTCAGGAGCGATCCGCGCATCACCTCTATATTACAAATCAATACATTACGGTTCGCACCCCAAATACATTTATTCCCCCTAACCCACTGCAACGCACTGACTTTACAAAATGGTCCGCCGCACGAAAGAGGAAGCGCTGGAGACGCGCAACCGGATCCTCGACGCCGCCGAACACGTCTTTTACGAAAAGGGCGTGTCGCGCACTTCGCTGGCCGACATCGCCCAGACTGCGGGCGTGACGCGCGGCGCGATTTATTGGCATTTCGAGAACAAGGGCGACCTGTTCACGGCCATGTTCGACCGCGTGGTGCTGCCGCTCGACGAGCTGAAGGTGGCATCGACCGATCCCGGCGAGCCCGACCCGCTCGGGCGCATGCGCGATCTATGCATTCTGTGTCTGCGCAATACGGCCACCGACGTACGCCGCCGCCGCGTGTTCGAGATCCTGTTCCTGAAGTGCGAGTTCGTCGAGGAGATGGGCCCCGTGATGGCGCGCCATCAGACCGATATGCGCGAGGGGCTGGCCAGCATCGAGCAGGGTTTGCGCAATGCGATGTCGAAGGGTCAGCTGCCCGCCGACCTCGACCCGAAGCGCGCTTCGCGCGTGCTCCATTCGTTCATCGGCGGCGCGCTGCGCGATATGGCGATCCTGCCGGACGTGTTCGACGTGGCGAGCAACGCCGAACTGCACGTCGACGCGATGCTCGACGCGCTGCGCTTCAGCTCGTCACTGCGCATCGGGGCGGGCGAGCCGGACGCCTGAGCCCTGCGCGCGCAGTTCCCGGATCGACCGAGGCGGCCCGCTGACGAGGCCGCCTTTTTCTTGAGCGCTCAGGCCGGCACGCGGTTCGCGCGGGCCCGCTGATTCGACGCGTAGATGTTGTCGCGCGCGAGCGGCACGCCTTTTTCGACGGCGGCAAGCCAGGCATCCGTGCTCACGACCGCCGCGAAGCGCGTGTGCATCACCACGCTGAACGCGCGGTGGATCTCCTCGGCGCTCGCCGTTCCCGCCTCGTTTGCATACGGCACCGCACCGGTCGCATCGGCCAGAAACTCCACGGCAAGACCCGCGTGGGTCGCCTCGAACACCGTCGAAGCGTCACAGTTGTGCGTCATGTAGCCCACCACCGTGAGCGTGTCGATGCCGCGCCCGGCCAGCCAGGCCTTGAGATCGGTGCCCGCGAAGGCGCTCGGCAGCGCTTTTTCGACATAGTGATCGCGCTCGCGCGAGGCCACGACCGGATGCAACTCGGCGCCCACGCTGCCGCTCGCGAAGAGCGGCGAATCCGCCGGGGCGACGTTCTGCACCACCACGACCGGCACGCCAGCGGCGTGCGCGGCGTCGATCGCGCGGCCGATATTGGCGAGCGACGTCTCGATGGGGGGATATTCGATCGGCAGATCGCCGCTGACATATTCGTTCTGCACGTCGATGACGACGAGCGCCCGGCGCGGATTCGCGGACATGGCCATGCCTCCTGGGATTGAGAGAAACCGACCGGTCCGAAGACGCGCAGTCGATGGCGGGATTGTGGCGCCGCGTGCACCCACGCGACAGTGGCCCGGATGACAACTTTCGCTAGAATCGGGCCATTCCTCTTCGGGACTCGTCATGGCCGCTGCTATCCGTCAGGCTCCTTCACCGACCCCGTTGCGCGTCGCCGTGATCGCGTTCGACCGCATCAGCCCGTTCCATCTCTCGGTGCCTTGCGTCGTGTTCGGCGAATCCCGCAGCGAAGGCGGCGTGCCGCCGTTCGAACTCGCCGTCTGCGCGGCGGAGCCCGGCACGCTCACGACCACGGCAGGCTTCACGATCGGCGCGCCGCACGGCCTCGAGGGGCTGCGCGGCGCGGACGTGATCGTCGTGCCCAGCTGGCGCGACACCCACGAGGCGCCGCCCGCCGCGCTTTGCGACGCGCTGCGCGACGCGCACGCGAGCGGCGCGATCCTCGTCGGGCTCTGCCTCGGCGCCTACGTGCTCGCGCATGCGGGCCTGCTCGACGACCGCCCGGGCACCACGCACTGGGCCGCCGCCGACGACTTCGCGCAGCGCTTTCCGGCCGTGCGCTTCGACCCCGGCGTGCTCTACATCGACGACGGCGACCTGCTGACCTCGGCGGGCACGGCGGCGGGACTCGACTGCTGTCTGCATCTCATGCGGCGCCTGTGCGGCTCGGGCGCCGCGAACTATGTGGCGCGGCGGCTCGTCGTGCCGCCGCATCGCCAGGGCAACCAGGCCCAGTACGTACAGCAGCCACTCGCGGCGGCCGGGCGCGGCGAGCGTCTACCGGGTCTGCTCGACTGGATTCGCGCCCACCTCGACGCGCCCCACACGCTCGACTCGCTCGCGCAGCGCGCCCTGATGAGCCGGCGCACCTTCACGCGCCAGTTCCGTTCGACGACGGGAACGACGGTGAGCGCGTGGCTGCTCGGCGAGCGCCTCGCCCGCGCGCAGCAGCTGCTCGAAAGCACCGATCAGCCGATCGACGCGATCGCCCAACGCGCGGGCTTCGGCTCGGCTGCGTCGCTGCGTCAGCATTTCGTGGAGGCGTTCAGGATTTCGCCGTCGGCGTGGCGGCGGGAGTTTCGGGGGGCGTGAACGTTTCTTTGCGCGGTCCGGCGGGCGGCGCGCCGCCCGCCGCCGATTTCAGGTCGCAGTAAACCAGCGGGCCGCATAGAGCAGCAACGCGACGAAAAAGATCATCGCGGCCCACGCCCAATACGGCATGGCATGCGGCGGCGGCTCGTGATTCAGCGTGCTTGCCGCGCGGCCCGATAGCGTGCCGCCCGCATGGTGCTGCGGCAGGATATGCGCGCGGCGGGCCAGACCGGCGAGGTTGATCGGCCGCAGGAACACGTGCTGCCGGCGCGGCTGCTCGCCCGCCACGCGGTTCGGCGCCTGGCCGTGCTTGACCGCGACCACGGCGCAGAACTCCGTGAAGAAGTCGTCGGCGAGCTCGTGCAGCGCGTTCTCGATCTGGCGCGGCGGCAGCTCGGAAAGCGGGCCCGTGAGCGTGGCCCACACCGAGTAGTCGATCCGCGTGCTCACATCCTTGCCCGTACCCGGCTCCCGCGTCGTGGCGCGCTCTTCGGGGCGCAGCGCGACGTCGATCTGGCCGCGCAGCGAGCCGATGCCGTCCGCGCGGGCGCGAAAGCTCAGCACGCGCCGGGGCGTGAGCGGCACCTGCGCCGTGTCACTGGCAATGTGGGCGCGCACTTCGTAGCGTGCGCGCAGCGGCCCGAGCGGCACCGTGAGCGTGATCGCGTATTCGCCGGGGCCGAGCCGCCTGAACGACTCGCAATGCTCCATGCTCGCGCGCACGAGCGCCACGTCCTGCAGCGCCGCCCAGACGGCGGCCGGTTCGAGCGGAATTCTCAACGCATCGTTCAGTTCCATGGCGGCTCCCCCTATGCAAGCTACCGGGCCATTTCAGGAGGTCTGGTCGATCCGGTCCACGCGAGTCGCGTAGAAGGCCAGATACCCCTTGATGCCGCGTGCGTCATCGAGCGGCGCTTCGTAGCTCCAGGCCGCGTCGTCGACGCGCCCGTCTTCGGTACGCAAATGGAAATACGTCGCCTCGCCCTTGAACGGGCAATGCGAGATCTGTCCGGAGCGTTCGAGTCGCGCCATGTTCACGTCGGCGCGCGGAAAGTAGAAGACGTCGGGGTAGCCGGTTTCGCAAAGGGTGACGGCGTGCAGCGTATCGGCAATGGTGATGCCGCCATGAATCACGCGCACGCGGTGACGGTTCGCGACGAGTTCGATGCGATGGTCCGCATCCGGTTCGACCGCCATGTTCGGCTCCCCTGTTGGTAGGCGGCGCCTGCGGCGCCCTGCCCTCGCCGGGCGGCAGGCCGCACCGGTTCGCGTGGCCCGCCGCCACGAAGGCGCGTGCCGTGCAATGCCACGGGATGGCCGCTCGCCAGCCGCCTGTCGCCGCGCCGGTCACGCAAGCGACGGCGACCGACGGCAACACGCGAACCCGCTCGCGAAACGCCTGAGCGATCGCGGCCTCCCTTCGGCTTCATTATCGGCCAAACTCGTCCTGGCTGCGTGAATCTTATGCGCGGCGCGCGCGCGGCAACGCCCAAACGCGGCGGGGCCCGGTCAGGCGGCTTACCAGATGAACGCCGCCCGCGCGCTGCCGTTCGAGCCCACCGTCACGGCGCTCGTCTTGTCGACGCCCGCATGGCTCACATGCACGTTGTAGCGGCCCGGACGCACCTTGACGAGCATGTACGGCCCGCGGGAAGTCGTATCGAGCACGCTCGCGCCGTGCGAGTCGGTGATCTGCACGCGCACATCCGCCACGTACTCGCCGCTGCGCTGGGTAAAGCGCAACGCCAGTGGCCACTCGCGCTCCGCGCTGAGCAGCGCCCTGGATTCGTCGAGACCCACGCCGCCGGAGACGAACGACACGTCGCCCTGCTGCTGAACCTGGGGCATGCCGCCGCCGTTGGTGTTGCCGGCGCTCGTGTTGTCGGTGGTCGAGCCGCCGACCGTGCCCGAGGCATCGGCCTGTTGCGCCACCGCGCCGCCCGAGTAGCCGAGCGCAAGCGTGGCCGCGAGAACCGTCGCGTAAGCGGTGGCATGAACGGGGCGCGAGTTGTGGAAACGCTTCATCGATCGCTCCTTTCAGGTTGTCCGATGTAATGCTCTCGCAAGGGGCATGCCCGATCAGCGCGTCGAAGGTCTTGTGCGCCCCAAAAAACCGCTGCCGCCGGGGCCAAGGGCCAACGGCGGCAGCACAGGTACAACGTAATGAAACCTGCTCTCGCCGCGAATCCGGCGCACGGAGCCGGATTCGCGACAGCAGGGATCAGCCGAGATCGACGGGCACGAAAATCTGTGCGTCGTCTCGCTGGATCAGGAGCGCAATGCTGTTGCCAGCCTTGGAAACCATTTGCTTGAGCTGATCGGCGCTCGTCACCGGGCGGCCATTCACGGCGAGAATCACGTCGCCGGGCTGGACGCCCGCGTTTTCGGCCGCGCCACCCGACTGCTCGACGAGCAGACCGTGATCGAGCGAACCGTTGCTCTTCTCTTCCGGCGTGAGCGGGCGCACGGCGACGCCGAGGCGCCCTTGCATCTGCGCCTGCGGTGCCTCGTTCGAAGCCACCTTCGCGTCGCCCAGCGTGCCGATGGTTGCGGTGAGGTCCTTCGTGCTCTTGTCACGCCACACCTGAACATCGGCCTTCGTGCCCGGCTTCATGCCGGCGATGAGCGAAGGCAGAGCGGACGAGTCGTCCACGGCCTGGCCGTTCACGGACAGGATCACGTCGCCGGGCTTCAGGCCCGCCTTCGCGGCCGGACCGCTCGCGTCCACCGAGCTCACCAGCGCGCCGCGCGGCTTGTCCATGCCGAACGAGTTGGCGAGCGTCTGGTTCATCGACTGCACCGCGACGCCGAGACGCCCACGGCTCACATGACCGGTCTTGACGAGTTCGTCCTTGACCTTGATCGCCTCATTGATCGGGATTGCGAACGAAAGGCCCTGGAAGCCGCCCGTCTGCGAGTAGATCATCGAGTTGATGCCGATTACTTCGCCCTGCAGATTGAACAGCGGGCCGCCCGAATTGCCGGGGTTGACCGGCACATCGGTCTGGATGAACGGCGTGTAGTTTTCGTCAGGCAGCGAGCGCGACTTCGCGCTGATGATGCCCGAGGTCACCGTGTTGTCGAAGCCATACGGCGAGCCGATCGCCACTACCCACTGGCCAACCTTGCTCTGGCGCGGGTCGCCGATCTTCACGGTCGGCAGATCCTTCGCGTCGATCTTGAGCACGGCGACGTCCGACTGCTTGTCCGCGCCCACGACCTTCGCCTTGTATTCGCGCTTGTCGGTGAGCTTCACCGTCACGACGTTGGCCCCGTCCACGACGTGCGCGTTCGTGAGAATGTAGCCGTCCGGGCTGACGATGAAGCCCGAGCCGAGGCTCGCGCTCGGCTGGTCGGCCTGCGGACCATTGTCGCCGCCGCCCATGCCGGGCGCGCCGCCATAGAAGTGCTTGAAGAACTGGTAGAACGGATCGCTCGGATCGATCGGCAGTTGTTGCGAACCGCTGCCGCCGCTGCGCAGCGCCGTCTGCTTCACGACGTGCTTGGCGCTGATGTTGACCACCGCGGGCCCGTAGGTTTCCACGAGACCCGAGAAGTCGGGAATGCCAGTCTTGGCTGCGGCTTCGGCGGGCATCATCGCCGCGGCCTGGGCCTGCGAGATGACCTGCGGAGCAGGCAGATCACGGTGCCCTGCTACGTAGCCCGCCGACAATGCGACGACCACGGCGGCTGCCACGGTACTGCGGGAAAGAACTTTTGTATTCATTGCGGACTCCTTGCGCGGGGTACTCATCACGACGTACCGAAGAGTAAGCCGTGTCGCTTAAAGGAGTCTTAAGTACGCGGAAATCGCAATAATCGCGCAAACGCCCGTGCGGCGGGCATTTGCGGGTGATTCGGAGTCAGAAGCGCACGTCCACGAGCAGGCCGCCGGCCGGTGAATCGCCGAGTGTGATGGTCGCGTCGTGCTGATCCGCGATGCGTCGCACGATAGCGAGCCCGAGTCCCGTGCCGGCGATATCGGTGCGCGCGCGATTCGCACCCGCACCCACGCGATAAAAGCGATCGAACACGCGTGCACGCTCCTCTTCCGGGATGCCCGGCCCGCTGTCCGCGATGCGCACGCGCGGATGCCCGTCGACGACCGCGAGGCTCACGTCCACGCGGCCGCCCGCGGGCGTGTATTTGGTCGCGTTGTCGAGCAGGTTGTTGAGCATCACGCGCAATGCATCGGCGTCGCCATGCACGCTCGTCGCCGCGCTTTCCTCGATGCCGAGATCGACGCCGCGCTGCTGGGCAAGCGGCGCATAGTTGAGCACGCAATCATCGAGCAGCGCATGCAGATCGACGTTCTGCGCGCGCGCGTGAGCGTCGGGTTCGGAGCGCGCGAGGGCGAGCAGTTGCTCGGCAAGACGCGTGGCGCGCGTCACACCGGCCTGCAGATCGACGAGCGCCTCGCGGCGCGTTTCGTCATCCTTTGCGCGCGCAACGAGTTGCGCCTGAATCTGCACGGCCGCCAGCGGCGTGCGCAACTCATGCGCGGCATCGGCGACGAAGGCCTTCTGCGTGTCGATGGCCTGCGCGAGGCGTTCGAGCAGCGCATTCAACGCATGCACGAGCGGCGTGACTTCGCGGGGCAGACGCTCTTCGGGCAGCGGGTCGAGCGCTTCGGGATGACGCGTGTCGAGCGCCCGCGCGACTCGCGAGAGCGGCCTGAGCCCGCGCCCCACCATGATCCAGACCGCGATGCCGAGAAATGGCAGCACCACGATGAGCGGCCAGAGCGTGCGCAACGCGACGTTCGCGGCGAGCCGGTTGCGCACGGAAACGGGCTGCGCGAGCTGCACGACGTTGTCGCCGACGATCGCGCCATACACGCGCCAGTCGCCGCGATCGGTGCGCTCCGTCGAAAAGCCGAGTTCCGCGCGCGGCGCGAGCGGCGCACGCGGATGCGAGTAGTACATGAGCACGCCGTTGCGATTCCAGATCTGCAGCACGATGCCTTCGTCGCCCGTGTCGCGCGAACTGAGGATCTCGTTGAATGGCTCGGAGGGCAACGCCTCGGCGATTTCCTGCAGCTGGTAGTCGAACAGCTCGTTGGCTTCGGCGAGCGCCTGACGATAGATCAGCCAGCCCGCGAGCCCAACGCCCGCGACGACGATCGCGAGCAGCCAGAACAGCAGTTGTCGTCGGATGGAACTCATCGGCTAAAGGAGTCTCCCTGTCGATCCGGAGTTAGCGCTTTCGCGCTTACTCCGGTCCCATGCAAGGCCGCGCTTGATTACCTGCTTCATGCGTCTTTGGCGATCATGTAGCCGAGGCCGCGCACGTTGCGGATCAGGTCGGCCCCGAGCTTCTTGCGCAGCGCGTGAATATAGACCTCGACGGTATTGCTGCCGATCTCCTCGCCCCAGCCGTACATCTTCTCTTCGAGCTGGGTTTTCGAGAGCACCGCGCCCGGACGCGCGAGCAGCGCTTCGAGCAGCGCGAATTCGCGCGCCGAGAGCGCAACGGGCGAACCGTCCTGGGTGACCTGGTGCGAGGCCGGATCGAGCGTGATCGAGCCGTGGCGGATGGTCGAATCGCTGCGGCCCGCCTGGCGGCGGATCAGCGCGCGCATGCGTGCGCCCAGTTCGTCGAGATCGAAAGGCTTGATGAGGTAGTCGTCCGCGCCGGCGTCGAGACCCTTCACGCGGTCGGCGACGGCGTCGCGCGCGGTGAGGATCAGCACGGGCAGCGCCGCGCCGCGCGCGCGCAGCGTACGCAGCACGTCGAGACCGTCGCGCCGCGGCAATCCGAGATCGAGCAGCATGAGATCGTAAGAATCCGCGCTCGCGGCGGAGAGGGCGGCATCGCCGTCTTCGACCCAGTCGACCGCGAAGCCTTCGCCGCGCAGCGCCTTGCGCACGCCTTCGGCGATCATGCGGTCATCTTCGACTAGCAGTATGCGCATCGTAATGTTGGCCGGGCGGCGCTGCTGCGCCGCGCTGCGTAAGTGGATGAGGATGCGAGCATTCTAGCGCCTGAACAGGGGGCGCCGCGCCGCTGCGGCACGCAGCCGGTCGCGATGCAATGGCGCGCGTGGCGGGCAGTGTTTGCATCACGCCACGCAATGTGCAACGTTTTCTTGCGGCAATGCGCGCACGCGGCGCGAGGTCTTTACAATGTGCGCTTTTGCGGCGCTCCACTCGTGATTCGGCCGCGATGCGCGCGTGCGGACTTGTACAGTACGTTCAAGCGAGCGCATCGCGCGCGCACCACGAATCACACGCCGCCCCAATTTTCGCGTCCGCGCGCAGCACCGGAGAGTCTCCGCTTTCCGTGCACCACGCCCGGCCCAAGCACCGCCCCTGCACTCGCCCGAACGCATTTCATGCTGCCCGCTTCGCTGTCCCGCCTACGCTCCTTGTTCAGACTGCCTGCCTCGCGCACCGACCGCACGCATCGCGCCGCCACTGCGCGGCGGCAACGAACGCTCGCCCTCGCTCTCGCCTGCGCCACGCTCGCCGCGAGCTTCGCCGCCGCGCCGGCCGCGTATGCGCAGCCCGAAGGCGCGCGCATGCCCACGGTCAACGTGACCACCGTGCTGCCGCCCACCGTGATGGCGGCCCTCGAGCGCGCGCACGTGCCGCTCTCGTCGGTCAGCGTGGTGATCGAAAAGGTCGGCGACCGCCAGCCCAGCGTCGCCGTGAATGCCGGCCAGCCGATGATGCCCGCCTCGACGATGAAGCTCGTCACGACGTGGAGCGGCCTCGCGATGCTCGGTCCCGACTATCGCTGGAAAACGAGCGCCTATACCGACGGCGAAGTCGATGCGAGCGGCACGCTGCACGGCAACCTCTATATCAAGGGCACAGGCGACCCGAAGCTCGTGCCTGAAGAGCTGATCGACCTCGTGCAGAAGATTCGCGCGGCGGGCGTCGCGCGCATCGACGGCGCGCTCGTGCTCGACAAGAGCGAGTTCGATCCGTCCACGCGCGACCTGCCCTCGTTCGACGGCGACGACAGCGCCCCCTACAACGTCGGCCCCGATCCGCTGATGTACGCGTTCAAGTCGGTCTCGTTCACGTTCTCGCCCTCCCGCGAGGGCGTGTCGATCGACGTGGTGCCGCCCGTTGCGCAGTGGCAGATCGACAACCAGATCCGCGAGCGCGCCGGCGCCTGCGGCGGCATGCTGCCGAGCCCGCAGGTTTCGCCCAGCGGCAACGGCGTCGTCACCGCGAGCTTCGCGGGCAGCTACGCGATGCGCTGCGGCGAGCGCACGCTCAACATGGCCGCACCCGTGGACCACAGCACGTTCTTCGCGGACGGCTTCCTCGCCCTCTGGCAGCAAACGGGCGGCAGCCTCTTCGCCACGCCGGCCGGCGCGGTGCGCGAAGGCATCGTGCCGCCGCGCGCGCGTTTGCTCGCCGTGCACCAGAGCCCGCCGCTCTCGGACGTCGTGCACGACATCAACAAGTTCAGCAACAACGTGATGGCGCGCAATCTGTTCCTCACGCTCGGCGCCGTCGAGGGCAGGCCGCCTGCGACCACGACCAAGGCCGCCACGGCCGTCAATACGTTCTTGCGGCGCAGCGGCCTGAACATGCCCGAACTCGTGCTCGACAACGGCTGCGGCCTCTCGCGCGAAGAGCACGTCAGCGCGCTCTCGCTCGCGAACCTGCTGCAGAACGCGAACGCTAGCCCGGTCGCGCAGGTGTTCATCGACTCGCTGCCGATCGTCGGTGTGGACGGCACGATGCGCAACCGCCTCACCAACGCGGGCGTCGAAGGCAACGCGCATATCAAGACGGGCACGCTGCGCGACGTGCGCGCCATCGCCGGTTACGTAGCGGCCGAGAACGGCGAGAGCTGGATCGTGGTGAGCCTCATCAACGATCCGCGCGCCGAGGCCGCACGCGCCGCGCACGACGCACTGCTCGAGTGGGTCTACAAGGGCATGCCCGAAGAAAAGCCTGTGTACGTCGAGCCGCATCCGAAGCGCGCGGCAAAGGTTGCGAAGTCCACGCACAAGGCTCCGGCCCGACGACGCGGCGCGCATTGACCACGCATTGACCACGCGCCGGGCGCACGCTGATTGCACACGGCGAACATGCTGTGTGCACGCCGGGCGGGGCGCCGCGGACCTGTCCCCGTACAGCTCGCCCGAGCCCGCCGCCGCGCGTCGGGCTCGAATCTTTCCTCTAGCAAAGCCCCGCCCGTCCTGGGCGCGAGGCGTGTACCCTGACGGGCAAAGGCCGAAGGCGCGTTATAAAAATCTGTCACACGCGCCCGCCAATCGAGCCGCGCGCCCGTGAGAACGCGCACCAACGCGGCCGACAAGACATGAGACTACAACCGCCGCGCTGCCCACCAGCGCCGCCCACGGGACAAGGAGGACGACGTTCGTGCAGTTCGATGCGCAATGGCTGCTGCTTGCCCTCGCCCCCGTGTTTCTCGCCTGCATCGGCTGGGAAGCGTGGCATCTCTCCCGCACGCGGCCGCGCGCTGCATCGAACGCCACCCCCGACAGCGCCCGCTACGCCTGGCCCGATACACTCTGCAACGCCGCGCTCGCGCTCATGCACCAGGGCGCCGACAAGCTTGCGTGGCTCGTCGCCGTGCCCGTCTATGCCTACGTGTACCGGCACTTCCGGCTCGTTGCGTGGCAGCCGGGGCTCGTCGCATGGTTCGCACTCTTTATCGCACAGGACCTGCTCTACTACGTGTTTCACCGCGCGAGCCATCGCGTGCGCTGGCTCTGGGCCGCGCACGTCGTCCACCATTCGTCGGAGCGCCTGAACCTTTCCACGGCGTTTCGCCAGAGCCTGATGTATCCCGTGGCGGGCATGTGGATCTTCTGGATTCCGCTCGCCATGCTCGGCTTCACGCCGGAGCAGATCGTCGCGGTCGTGCTCGTCAATCTCGCGTTCCAGTTCTTCGTGCACACCCAGGCCGTAGGCAAGCTCGGCTGGCTCGAATACGTGTTCAACACGCCGTCGATGCATCGCGTCCACCACGCGCGCAACGCGCGCTACATCGATCGCAATTACGCCGGGGTGCTCGCGATCTGGGACCGCCTGTTCGGCAGCTATGTCGAGGAAGACGCGCACGACGCGCCCGATTACGGCATCGTCAAGCCGCTTGCATCATGCAATCCGCTTAAGGCGACATTTCACGAGTGGCTCGCGATGGCGCGGGACTTCGCGCGCATGCCCGACTGGCGCTCGCGTCTCGCCGCGCTGTTCGCGCCGCCCGATTGGTGCGAGCGCCACGACGCGCTCGGCCTCGCATCCGTGACGGCGCCGGCGACACCCGCGGGAACACGCTGCGGCGTGCCGGAAAACAACACCGAGGGTGAGTTCGGGTCGCGCAATAGCTGAGAGATTGCGTAGTCTGTCGGCCTTGGCCCTGACCCTGGGGCAGCAGCACGCAGGGGGTTGCATGCAAGGCCGGCGATCGAGAAAAACATCGACAACGGGGCAGCCGCTCGTGCCACGAGCACCCGTTGCATGAGTAGGCAAGCATGGCATCAAAGGCCACACACAGAGGAGATGAAGTGAATATGAAGCATCAAGGACCGAGACACCGTACGTTGTTGCGCGCCACCCAGATCGCTGCCGCGAGCGCCGCCTTTGCGCTGCTCGCCGCCTGCGGTGGCGGCAGCAGTGGGAACAACAATGCGAGCACGCCGCCGCCGTCGGGCGTCAACATGCAGGTGGTGGCGTTCGGCACGAGCCTGACCGACGCGGGCACGTATTCGGAGCAGATTCTGCCGGGCTTCGGCGGCGGCCGCTTCACGACCAACCCGGGCGAAGTCTGGGCGCAGCACGTGTCCGAGTACTTCGGCAACACGCTTTCGCCGGCCTTCGAAGGCGGCTTCGGTCTGCCGCTGACGGCAACGGGCGGGCTCGACTACGCGCAAGGCGGCGCGCTGGTGACGGGCGGCGGCGTGGCGAATACCAGCGCCGTGATCCCTGCCGCGAGCGAGCAGCCGGTCACTTGGCAGCTCCAGCAGTATGTGGCGCAGCACGGCAGCTTCAATGCGAATCAGCTCGTGCTCGTGGAAGGCGGCGCGAATGAAATCCTGAACCTGCTGGACGTGCCTACGGACGGCAGCCCGACGGGCCTGGCGTTGTTCGGCGCGGCGCTCGTCGCGAACAATTTCTCGGCCGCAGTCACCGCGAACGGCCCGACCGCCGTCGCAACGCTGATGACGGAAGGCTTCACGCAGGCCCAGGCCACGGCGCTCGCGCCGGCAGCCGTTGCGCTTGGCCTCTATAAGGCAAATCCGACCGCCTTCTCGTCGATCACCCCGGTCCTGACAGCAGCGGCTACGCTGAGCGCACTTGTCCATGCAGATATCGTCCCCGGCAATCCGAAGATCGCGCTCGTCACGGTGCCCGACATCGGCAAGACGCCGGCGGCGCTGAAGGCCGATGCCGCCGTCGGTGCAACGCCCGGCTCTGCGAGCTCGGCCGACCAGGCGCTCTCGCTCATTTCGGCGATGTACAACCTCACGCTGATCCAGGCGAGCGCGGCCGACGTGCAGGCGAAGAAGGTCGTGCTGGTCGATACGTTCTCGTGGCTCGACCAGTCGATCGCGAACGCGGCGAGCCTCGGCTTTACCGTGACGAACACGGATACGGCCTGTAACCTCACGGCCATGACGACCAGCGCGACCAACTACGCGCTCGCCAATCCGCAGGCAACGCTCGGGTTGAACCCGGCCACGACGCCGCAAGCCACCATCAACGCGTATGCCGCGGCGTATGGCCAGAGCTTCGGCAGCTCGCTGTTCTGCTCGCCGCAAACGCTGACGACGGCCAACGCGCCCACGACCTACATGTTCGCGGATCTCGTGCACCCGACCACGGCACTGCACTCGCAATTCGCGACGTTCGTCGAAACGCAGCTGGCTGCCGCGGGCATCGGCAAGGCGCCCTGATAAGCGTCGCTTGCACCGGGCCTACCGGTGCAAGAAAAAACACCCCACGAACCGTCAGGCTCGTGGGGTGTTTTTCATTGAACGCGAAAGAAGGTGCTCAGCCCTGCTGCTGCGCCTCGAACGCCGCCGCCGCCCGACCCAACCGGTCATTGACCGCGATCCACTCGATCGTCTCCGGCAGTTTCTCGATGAGAATGCGCGAGACGTTCGCGCGATCGAGCGCGCGCAGCAAGCCATACAGCTCACGCGCATATTCCTGCGGCTCTTCCGGCGCGGTGACGAAGTGCACGCCCTGGGCCTGCGCCCAATCGCCCGCGCGCGAGGCGCGCGCCACGAGCGCCACCGTTTCCCCGGCATCACGCGCCGCCGCAAGCAGCGGCTCCAGCGCCTCGAACGGCAGCAGCGCGAGCGGCGTGCGCGGCGCATAGTGCGCCTTGAGCGTACCCGAGGCGCGCGGCGCCGTGGCGTCCGAGCCGTCGGGCAAGCGCGGCGCCTCGCCCAGCACGCGTGCGATGTCGTGCGGCGTCACATGACCCGGCCGCAGCAACGCGGGAAATCCGCGCGAGAGATCGAGAATCGTCGATTCGATTCCCACGTCGCATGCGCCGCCGTCGAGCACATGCACCGCCGCGCCGAATTCGTCGCGCACGTGCTGCGCCGTGGTCGGGCTCACGTGGCCGAAGCGGTTCGCCGACGGCGCCGCCACGCCGCCATGGCCGCCGCGACGCGCGGAAAACGCCGCCAGCAACTGCTGCGCTACCGGATGCGACGGGCAGCGCAGCCCCACCGAATCCTGGCCGCCGCTCACGGCGTCGGGAATGCGCTCGTGGCGTTTGACGATCAGCGTGAGCGGGCCGGGCCAGAAGGCGTCGACGAGCTTTTGCGCCGCCTCTGGCCACTGAGCGGCCCAGTACTGCGGATCGCCGCCGGGCGGCAGGTGAACGATCACCGGATGGTTCGCCGGCCGCCCTTTAGCCGCATAGATGCGCGCGACCGCCTCGGGGCTCGCCGCATCGCCGCCCAGACCGTAAACGGTCTCGGTCGGGAACGCGACCAGCTCGCCCGCGTCGAGCAGCGCGGCGGCATGCTCGATGTCGGCTGCGGTCAGGGGCGGCGTGCCATCGTGCGGCGCGTTCTGCTGATCGGACATGATGCGGTCCAACCTCAGCTCGTGGCGATGTGCAGCAGGCGCGCGCAGTCGCGTGCGGCCGTGCGCGCTTCGTCGAGCGTCGGCGCAGTGAAGTTCACGTGGCCCATCTTGCGGCCCGGACGCGCGTCTTCCTTGCCGTACAGATGCAGGCGCGCGGCCGGCATCGCGGCCACCTGGTCCCACGGCGGCGTGACGGGCGCGGCGCCCTTCTGGGGCTTTGCCTCGCCCACGGCGCAGGGGAACCACACGTCGCCGAGAATGTTCAGCATCACGGCCGGCGAGTGCTGGCGCGTGTCGCCGAGCGGCATGGCCGTCATGGCGCGTACCTGCTGCTCGAACTGGCTCGTGGCGCACGCATCGGTCGTGTAGTGGCCCGAGTTGTGCGGACGCGGCGCCATTTCGTTGGCGACGAGCGAGCCGTCTTCGAGGATGAAGAACTCCACGCACAGCACGCCCACATAGCCGAGCTTCGCCGCGATCTGGATCGCGGCCTGCTGGGCCTGCTGCACGAGCGCCGGGCTGGCGTCCGGCGCGGGCACGATGGTGTGCGAGAGCACGCCGTTGCGGTGGGTGTTCTGCGCGAGCGGATAAACGACGGCCTTGCCGTTCGCGCCGCGCGCGATCAGCGCGCTCACCTCGAACTTCAGCGGCAGGCGCTTTTCCAGCACGCACGGCACGCCGCCGAGCGACGCATGCGCCTCGCGCACTTCTTCGGCGTTGGAGACGCGAATCTGGCCTTTGCCGTCGTAGCCCATGCGCGCCGTCTTGAGAATGCCCGGCAGCACGGCGGCGAGCGCCTTGTCGTCGATGCCGGCGAGCGCCTGCGACGACTCAATCACCACGTGCGGCGCGACCGGCACGCCGGCCGCCGCGATAAAGCGCTTCTCGGCGATGCGGTCCTGCGCCACCGCCACGCAGCGCCCGGCCGGGCTCACGAAGGTCGACTTCGCGAGCGTGTCGAGGCTCGCCGCGGGCACGTTCTCGAACTCGGTCGAGATGGCCGCGCACAGGCGCGCGAGTTCGGTGAGCGCGGCTTCGTCGTCGTACGCGGCGCAGATGTGGCGGTCGGCCACGGTGCCCGCGGGGCTGGTCGCGTCGGGATCGAGCACGGCGACGCGGTAGCCCATCGCCTGCGCGGCAAAGCAGAACATGCGGCCGAGCTGGCCGCCACCCACCATGCCCAGCCAGGCGCCGGGCAGGATCGGTGATACCGGTGAATTGTCAGGAGTCATCTTCGTGGTCGGCCGCGGGATGGCCGCGGCGCGTGGGGACAATCAAAGCGGGGCAATCAAAGCGGGGGCAGCACCATGGCGTGCGCCGCTTCGTTCTGGCGCACGCGGAAAGCGGCGAGCTTGTTCGCGTACTCGGTGTTGGTCACGCTCAAAATCGAGACGGCGAAGAGCGCCGCATTGGCCGCGCCCGCTTCGCCGATGGCGAAGGTCGCGACCGGCACGCCCTTGGGCATCTGCACGATCGAGTGGAGCGAATCCACGCCCTTCAGATACTTGCTGACCGCCGGCACGCCCAGCACGGGCACCGTGGTCTTGGCCGCCAGCATACCCGGCAGGTGTGCAGCGCCGCCCGCGCCGGCGATGATCGCGCGCAGGCCGCGCTCGCGCGCCTTTTCCGCGTACTCGAACATCTCGTCGGGCATGCGGTGCGCCGAGACCACCTTGGCCTCGTACGCGACGCCGAACTCCTGCAGGATCGCGACCGCGTGCTTCATCGTGTCCCAGTCGGAGCTGGAGCCCATCAACACGCCGACGAGCGGCGCCGCATGCTGGTGAGCCGTCTGAACTTCGCTCATTGTGCTTCCTTCTTCCCTCTTCGCGCTCGATTAGACGAGCTTTTGACCCGTGAGACGCTCAAGCGCCTCCTGATACTTCGCCGACGTCTTGGCGACCACTTCGTCGGGCAGCCTGGGCGCCGGCGGCTCCTTCTTCCAGTCCTGGGTTTCGAGCCAGTCGCGCACGAACTGCTTGTCGAACGACGGCGGGTTCGAGCCCACCTGATACTGGTCGGCCGGCCAGAAGCGCGACGAGTCGGCGGTGAGCGCTTCGTCCATCAGATACAGCTGGCCGTGGTTGTCGAGACCGAATTCGAACTTCGTGTCGGCGATGATGATGCCTCGCGTGGCCGCGTAGTCGGCGGCTTCCTTGTACAGCTTGATCGAGATTTCCTTGATGGTGCGCGACAGCTCGGTGCCGATGCGGCGCTCCATCTCGTCGTACGTGATGTTCTCGTCGTGGTGGCCCATTTCGGCCTTCGCTGCCGGCGTGAAGATCGGCTCGGGCAGCTTTTGTGCATTTTGCAGGCCCGGCGGCAGTTCGACGCCGCATACGGCGCCCGTTGCCTGATAGTCCTTCCAGCCGCTGCCGGCCAGATAACCGCGCACCACGGCTTCCACGAGGATCGGCTCGAGGCGCTTCACCACGACGGCGCGGCCCTTGACCTGCTCGACTTCGTCGGCGGCCACGACGGTTTCCGGCGCGACGCCCGTGAGATGGTTCGGCACGACGTGCTTGAGCTTTTCAAACCAGAAGTCGGCCATCTGGTTGAGCACCTCGCCCTTGCGCGGAATCGGCTCGCCCATGATGACGTCGAACGCCGACAGACGGTCGGTGGTGACGATCAGCAGCTTGTCGTTGCCCACGGCATAGTTGTCGCGGACCTTGCCGCGGCCGAGAAGCGGCAGCGAGCGGAGCGTGGATTCGTAGAGGGTAGACATCGTCGTGATTCGCTAAAAGGACAATCGAAACGGAGGCGGGTTCGGTCCGGAATCGCGGTTGCAACCGCGGCAGGAAACCGTAAAACCGAAGGTAATGCGAGGGTAAACCAAAAACTGGCAAATTTCCCGGAAAAGCCCATCGCCGTTCCCCCAAAACAGGCGGAAACGGCGATGTTTTGCTACTCGAGGCGCGGAGCGCCTGGCACAGAAGCCCGCTTAGCGAACGATCTGCGCGAATTCGCCCGACTTGTACTTCTCGGCGATCTTGTCGAGCGCGACCGGCTTGATCTTGCCAGCCTGGCCTTCCGAGCCGAACGCGAGGAAGCGGTCCACGCACACCTTCTTCGCGGCTTCGCGAGCCGGCTTCAGGTAGTCGCGCGGGTCGAACTTCGACGGGTTTTCATACATATAGCGACGGATCGCGCCCGTGATCGCCAGACGCAGGTCGGTGTCGATGTTGATCTTGCGCACGCCGTGACGGATGCCTTCCTGGATCTCTTCCACCGGCACGCCGTACGTTTCCTTCATGTCGCCGCCGAATTCGCGGATCTCGGCCAGCAGTTCCTGCGGCACCGACGACGAACCGTGCATCACGAGGTGCGTGTTCGGAATGCGCGCGTGGATTTCCTTGATGCGCTGGATCGACAGGATGTCGCCCGTGGGCTTCTTGGAGAATTTGTACGCGCCGTGCGAGGTGCCGATGGCGATGGCCAGCGCGTCGCACTGCGTGAGCTTCACGAAGTCGGCGGCCTGCTCCGGGTCCGTCAGGAGCTGCTCGCGCGTCATGGTGCCTTCGGCGCCGTGACCGTCTTCCTTGTCGCCCTTCATCGTTTCCAGCGAACCGAGCACGCCCAGTTCCGCTTCGACCGTCACGCCGATCGAGTGCGCCATTTCGACGACCTTGCGCGAGACTTCGACGTTGTACTCGTACGATGCGACCGTCTTGCCGTCGGCTTCGAGCGAGCCGTCCATCATCACGCTGGTGAAGCCGCTGCGGATCGCCGCCATGCAGACCGCCGGCGACTGGCCGTGGTCCTGGTGCATCACGACCGGAATATGCGGATACGACTCGACCGCGGCTTCGATCAGGTGGCGCAGGAAGGGCTCGCCCGCGTACTTACGCGCGCCGGCCGATGCCTGCATGATCACCGGCGAACCGACCTGGTTCGCGGCTTCCATGATCGCCTGGACCTGTTCCAGGTTGTTCACGTTGAACGCAGGCAGGCCATAACCGTGTTCAGCCGCGTGGTCGAGCAGTTGACGCATTGATACGAGAGGCATTGTTGCTACTCCTTTGATTTGAAACGAAATGCTTCTGCCGCCGGCTGTCTTGCGCAGCCGGTCGAGGACGGCCTGGCAGCCGCCGCCCGCGTGACCTGCCGCGGGCTCGATGGCGTGATTTTATCGCGAAGCGCGTCCGTTCCCGGCGCCAGGCACGTAACTGGCATGAAATTGGCGTATCGGAGCGTCAAAAGCGCGAGAAGGTGCAAAAAGAGTTGACAGCCCGCGCCGCCGTTTCTACGGCGTACGGGCTGCAATTGCGGGGAAAAGGCATCTAAATGGCATCGATCTGGCGCCGATCTGATACCAGTGTGATACCAGTCGACGCCGACCATATTTATTTTCGGGAGTCGCGAAAATAAAGCGCAAAAAATCGCCTCGAGATTAGCGCACCGAATTTAGAGCACGTCGCCGACGCGCACGATCTTCAGCGTGTTCGTGCCGCCCGGCTGCCCCATCGGCTCGCCCACGGTCAGCACGACCATGTCGCCGTGCGACGCGTAGCCCTTGCTCACCACCACCTCGATGGCTTGCTGAAGCGCCGTGTCGCGGTCGCTGCTCGTGTCGAGGTGCAGCGGCGTGACATTGCGGTAGAGCGACATGGCGCGCTCGCTGCCTGCGCGCGGCGTGAGCGCGAAGATCGGCACGTGGGTCCAGTGGCGCGACATCCAGAGCGCGGTCGAGCCCGACTCCGTGAGCGCGACGATCGCCTTCGCGCCCAGATGGTAGGCCGTGAACAGCGCGCCCATGGCGATCGACTGGTCGATGCGCGTGAAGGTGCGGTCGAGGAAATCCTTGTCCAGCTCGGATTGCTCCGACTTCTCCGCTTCCAGACAGATCGCGGCCATGGCCTCGATGGTCTGCACCGGGTACTTGCCCGCCGCCGATTCGGCCGAGAGCATCACCGCGTCCGTGCCGTCGAGCACCGCGTTGGCGACGTCCGAGACTTCGGCGCGCGTGGGCACCGGCGCGTGGATCATCGACTCCATCATCTGCGTGGCCGTGATGACGAGCTTGTTCGAGTCGCGCGCCATGCGGATCATGCGCTTTTGCAGCGCCGGCACGGCGGCATTGCCCACTTCCACGGCCAGGTCGCCGCGCGCGACCATGATGCCGTCCGACGAATCGAGAATTTCCTGTAGCGCCGGAATCGCTTCGGCGCGCTCGATCTTCGCGATCATCTTCGGCTTGATGCCGTACGGCGCGCCCGCGATGTTCGCGAGCTGGCGCGCCATTTCCATGTCGGTGGCGTTCTTCGGGAACGACACGGCGACAAAGTCCGCGCCCAGCGACATGGCCGTGCGGATGTCTTCCATGTCCTTCGCGGTGAGCGCGGGCGCCGTGAGGCCGCCGCCCTGGCGGTTGATGCCCTTGTTGTTCGACAGGTCGCCGCCCACGCGCACGATCGTGTGGATCTCGCTGCCGATCACGCGTGCGACGTCGAGCACGATCAGGCCGTCGTTGAGCAACAGGATGTCGCCCGGCTTCAGGTCGCGCGGCAGGTCCTTGTAGTCGAGACCGACGCGCTCGTCATTGCCGAGCTCGCATTCGGCGTCGAGGATGAACGGATGGCCCGGCTCGAGCGTCGTCTTGCCATTCTCGAATTTGCCGACGCGAATCTTCGGGCCTTGCAGGTCCGCCATGATCGCAACTTCGCGGCCAGCCTGGCGGGCGCAGTCCCGCACCATTTCAGCACGCTGACGATGGTCGTCGGCGGTGCCGTGCGAAAAGTTGAGGCGCACCACGTCCAGTCCTGCGCGGATCATTTTCAGCAGGATGTCCGGCGTGCTGGAAGCCGGACCGATGGTGGCGACAATCTTGGTGGCGCGATGCATGAGTCTCCTCGTCTGGATAGGATCGCTGGGAAAACCGTTGCTGCGAGAAGTGCTGGCCGGCTGCGCCGCGGGTGCGGAGGCGCCGGAACGCGCACCGGGTGTACCCGGCGTCGCTTTCTTGGAGGGCGCCGCAGGGCTCACATGAGCCGCTGCGGCGCTATCTACATGCGTAGTCGTATTCGATGCGGGCGTGGATGGGCGCCCTGTCGGATTCTGTGCGGCTGTCGATTCAGCAGTCGACTGCGTCGCCGCAATGTCCAATTCGGCAGCGGCGGCGGGGGTCGCGTCGGCCCTCGCCTTTTCCGTCTCTGCCTGGGGCGCTGCGCGCCCCTTCTGTTTTGCTGCGGCCCCGGCTGCGCTGCGCGACTTCTGTGCGCCTGCACGAGGAAGTTTGCTCATGGCCTTCCCGGCCGGGGCGCGCGGCGCCACTTAACCGGCCGCCCGCGTTTCGAGCACTTCGACCGCCGGCAGCTTCTTGCCTTCGAGGAACTCGAGGAAGGCGCCGCCGCCGGTGGAGATATAGCTGACCTTGTCGGCGATGTTGTACTTCGCGATGGCTGCGAGCGTGTCGCCGCCGCCGGCGATCGAGAACGCGCCCGAGCTGGCGATCGCATCCGCGAGCGTCTTCGTGCCGTTGCCGAACTGGTCGAACTCGAACACGCCGACCGGGCCGTTCCACACGATCGTGCCGGCCTGCGCGAGTTGCGCGGCGAGTGCGTTGGCGGTGACGGGACCGATGTCGAGGATCATGTCGTCGTCGGCCACGTCGGCCACGTTCTTCGTCTCGGCCCTGGCCGTCGGCGAGAATTCCTTGGCGGTCACGACGTCGGTCGGGATCGGCACCGAGGCGCCGCGTGCGCGCGCCGCGTCGATGATGGCCTTCGCTTCGTCCACCAGATCGGCTTCGGCAAGCGACTTGCCGATCTTCAGACCCGCGGCCAGCATGAACGTGTTGGCGATGCCGCCGCCGACGATCAGCTGGTCGACCTTCTCGGCCAGCGACTTGAGAATAGTGAGCTTGGTCGACACCTTCGAGCCCGCCACGATCGCCACCAGCGGACGCTTGGGCGCGCCGAGCGCCTTGCCGAGGGCGTCGAGTTCAGCCGCGAGCAGCGGGCCCGCGCAGGCGACGCTCGCGTACTTCGCGATGCCGTAGGTCGTGGCTTCGGCGCGATGGGCGGTGCCGAACGCGTCGTTCACGTAGATATCGCAGAGCTTCGCCATCTTTTGCGAAAGCTCGTCCGAGTTCTTCTTCTCGCCCTTGTTGACGCGGCAGTTTTCGAGCAGCACCACGTTGCCCGGCTCGATGTTCACGCCGTTTTCCACCCAGTTCGCGACCAGCGGCACGTCGCGGCCGAGCAGTTCGGCGAGGCGCTTCGCGACGGGCGCGAGGGAGTCTTCGGGCTTGAATTCGCCTTCGGTCGGGCGGCCCAGGTGCGAGGTGACCATGACGGCCGCGCCGGCGTCGAGTGCGGCCTTGATGGCCGGCACGGAGGCGCGCACGCGGGTGTCTTCGGTGATGTTGCCGTTGTCGTCCTGCGGCACGTTCAGGTCGGCGCGGATGAATACGCGCTTGCCCTTCAATTTGCCTTCGGAGATCAGATCGGAAAGACGCAGAACCTTGTTCATGGGCATGTCATCTTGATGGTGGGAAGGCGGTGGCAAGGCGATGCGGCGCCGCGGGCCGTATTCTGGCGCGGCAAGACGTGCTCAGCGGCACGGCGCGGGATCCGGGTTTGAACGCTGTCTCGGGTCGCGGCTCCATGTCGCTGCTCGTCGCTGGCACGAGCCGGCATCGAATTGCGAGATCGGTATTTTAGCTGATAGCCAGGACGATCTGAGACGTGTCCAGGCGAATCTCCCGTATTTGGGCAGGCGCTGCTCGCCGGGCGGGCGTTCACGCGATTTGCTGCGTTGCAGCACGCGCGAAACCCGAAAAAAATTCGGCTGGAGGCGGTGCGAAACGACCCTAAAATCGCCCGAAAACCCAGCCTCACGCGCCCGCGCTCGCGCTGGCAGGCGTCAAATGACGCTAAAATAATCGTCTTTGCCAATCGCAGCCACGCGGCGCGCGGCGAAACCCCTGTATAAGCCCGATATTTACTGCACTTGTCTGGAGAATCGTATGTCAATGGCCGACCGCGACGGCAAGATCTGGATGGACGGCAAGCTGATTGATTGGCGCGACGCCAACATTCACGTTCTGACCCATACGCTGCACTACGGCATGGGTGTTTTCGAAGGCGTACGCGCCTATCAGACCGCCGACGGCAGCACCGCCATCTTCCGCCTCGCCGAGCACACCAAGCGTCTGCTCAACTCGGCCAAGATCTTCCAGATGGACGTGCCGTTCGACGCGAAGACGCTCGCCGACGCGCAACTCGAAGTCGTGCGCGCGAACAAGCTCGAGTCGTGCTACATCCGCCCGATCATCTGGGTCGGCTCGGAAAAGCTCGGCGTTTCGGCCAAGGGCAACACCATTCACGTGGCCATCGCCGCTTGGCCGTGGGGCGCCTATCTTGGTGAAGACGGCCTTGCCAAGGGCATCCGCGTGAAGACGTCGTCGTTCACGCGCCATCACGTAAACGTGTCGATGGTGCGCGCCAAGGCTTCGGGCTGGTACGTGAACTCGATCCTCGCCAACCAGGAAGCCACCGCCGACGGCTACGACGAAGCGCTCCTGCTCGACGTGGACGGCTATGTCTCGGAAGGCTCGGGCGAGAACTTCTTCCTCGTGAACAATGGCAAGCTGTACACGCCGGACCTCGCGTCGTGCCTCGACGGCATCACGCGCGACACCGTCATCACGCTCGCGCGCGACATGGGCATTCCCGTGATCGAAAAGCGCATCACGCGTGACGAGGTGTACACCTGCGACGAAGCGTTCTTCACGGGCACCGCCGCCGAAGTCACGCCGATCCGCGAGCTCGACAACCGCACCATCGGCAGCGGCTCGCGCGGCCCGGTCACGGAGAAGCTGCAATCGGCCTTCTTCGACGTCGTCTCGGGCAAGAACGACAAGTACGCGCACTGGCTCGCGAAGGTCTAAGAATTAAAGGTCCGGGCGCCCCTGCGCCCGGCCCCCACAGCTACACAGAGAATCGTCCTCATGAGCGAAATTAAGGAAATGCCGCTGGTCGAACTTTCGGCCAAGGATCTGCCCGCTTACTGCCCGAATCCGTCGATGCCGCGCTGGAGCAACCACCCGCGCGTGTTCCTCGACGTGACGCACGGCGAAGCGAAGTGCCCGTACTGCAGCACGCGTTACAAGCTGCGCGCGGGCGAGGTCGTCCACGGCCACTGACGCGTTTCGCCTCATTCGCGGCGCGCCGTCGTGCATACGGCGGCGCGTTTTACGTGCCGCCGCCGCCCGTTCACCGGCGCGCGGCTGTTCGTCATTTTCCCAACCGTGTTTCGCGCGCGGCCCGATACGCCCCCATGCCGGCCAGTGCCGGCCCCGGGCGGGCCAGCCGCACGTGCAACCTTTACCCTCTCCGGACCCTGACTCCCGATGCGCCGCGCGCTGGTAATCGCACCGAACTGGATCGGTGACGCACTGATGGCGCAGCCGCTTTTTTCGCGGCTCGTGAAACTGCACCCGCGCATTCAGATCGATGCGCTCGCGCCAACCTGGGTTGCGCCCGTGCTCGAGCGTATGCCCGAGATCCGCGACGTCTACGCCACCGACCTCGGCCACGGCAAGCTGCAGCTGCTGCGCCGCTGGCAACTGGCGGGCGACTTGCGCGCCGAGCGCTATGACGCCGCCTACGTGCTGCCCAATTCGCTCAAGTCCGCGCTGATCCCGTGGCTCGCCAATATCGGGCTGCGCATCGGCTACACGGGCGAGAACCGCTACGGCCTCTTGAACGTGCGCCACGCGAATCCGCCGAAGGACGAGCGCCCGCCGATGGTCAGGCACTACGCCGCGCTCGCGTACGCGCCCGGCGCGAGCGTGCCCGACGACCTGCCGACGCCGCGCCTCGAGTCGGACCCGAACGAGGCGTCGCGCGTGTCGGCACGCTTCAATCTCGATACGCGCGTGCCGCTGCTCGTGTTCTGCCCCGGCGCCGAGTACGGCCCGGCCAAGCGCTGGCCGCCCGAGCATTTCGCGGCGCTCGCGAAGATGGTGGGCCAGTCGTTCCCGTACACGCAGATCGTCGCGCTCGGCTCGCCGAAGGACGCCCCGCTCGCCCAGGCCATTGCCGATCGCGCGCCGAACGTGCGCAACCTGTGCGGGCAAACCGCGCTCGGCGAAGCGTGCGCGCTGATCTCGCGCGCGAACGCCGTGGTCACCAACGATTCGGGCCTGATGCACGTGGCCGCCGCGCTGCGCCGCCCGCTCGTCGCGCTGTACGGTTCGACGGATCCGCGCCACACGCCGCCCTTGTCCGAGCTTGCAAAGGTACAATGGCTCCATCTCGAATGCAGTCCCTGCTTTGCGCGCGAGTGTCCGCTCGGGCATCTGAACTGCCTGCGCGAACTGAGCCCGGAGCAGGTTTTCGGCGATCTGCGCGGCATGCTGCTCGGGCAGCGATAAGCAACAGGTCTCGCCGGCAGCGTGGGGCGGCTGTGTGCCGCCCGCCACGCTGAAAACATCGCGCACACAAATGGATGTGCGCCACGCAACGGACGCCATGCGCGTTGCGCGCGCCCAATAGAGGCATCGAGGCGCGGGAGAGACCAAAGCGCCGCATCGGAGGACGTCACAGGCCTGTCTCGCGAAAGCGGCATGCTCGCGGCAAACGCGCGGCATGCAGCGACAGCCGAGCAGCGACGCAACCGACCAATCGCCAACCCGCGCCCAGGCAGACGCCACCGAGCGCACAAGACCAACGAGCCATGCCACGTTTTGCCCACATCTTCGAAGCCGCCGCGGACACCCTCAACGCGTACTACCAGGCCGTCGCGGAAGTCAACATCGACAGCTTGATGGGTCTGTGGATCGATGAAGAGTTCGTGAGCTGCATCACGGCGGAAGGCGCGCATCTGCACGGCCTGCCGAGCATCCGCGCGGGCCTCGCCGCGCAGCTCGAAGCGGCGCCGGTGTCGATCGAGCCGCTCGACATCCGCGTGTACGACAGCCTCGGCACCGTGGTCTACGCGATCGTGGAAGCGCACCGCCCGGTCGATCCCAGTGCGATTCCCACCATGGTCTTCACGACCTACGTGATGGTTCACGAGCGCGGCGAGTGGCGCATTGCGCACATTCACGCGAGCCGCATGCCCGACGACGCAGCTACCCAGTTCTCGGCCAGATTGCGCCACGGCCAGGGCGCGCTGCACTGACATAAGGGCGCAAAGCAGGGGGCAGTGATGAGTACGACCGACGACACCCGCAGGCCCGGCGAGGCAGCCCGCGTCGCGGCCGCGCTCGAAGCCCAGACTGCCCTGCTCGGCCCTCACTACGACAACGACTACCGCGCGCCGTTCTGGCTGCCCGGTGCGCACATCCAGACCATCGTGCCGGCGCTGTTCTCGCGCCTGCCCGCGCCCGCCTACCGGCGCGAGCGCTGGGACACGCCGGATGGCGACTTCATCGAAGTGGACTGGCTGGACGGCAAGCGTGCCGGTGCGGATTCACACAACGCCCCGCTGTTCGTCCTGTTCCACGGCCTGGAAGGCGGCTCGAGCTCCCACTACGCGCGCGCGCTCGCTGCCGCTGCGCATGCGCGCGGCTGGCATGCGGCGATCCCCCACTTTCGCAGCTGCAGCGGTCCGCTGAACCTGCTGCCGCGCTTCTACCATCTCGCCGATTCCGCCGAAGTCGACTGGGTGCTGCGCCGCTTCGCTGCCCGCCACGCGGGGCCGCTCGTGGTCGCGGGCGTGTCGCTCGGCGGCAACGTGCTGCTGCACTGGCTCGCCCAGCGTCGCGAAGACGCCGCGATCGTCGCCGCGGCCGCCGCGATCTCCACGCCGCTCGACGTGCATGCAGGCAGCGAGATGCTGACGCAGGGCTTCGGCATGATCTACACGCGCAGCTTCCTGAAGACGCTGAAGGTGAAGGCGCTCCAGAAACTCGAACAGTACCCCGGCCTGTTCGACGCGCAAGCCGTGCTCGCCAGCCGCACGATGTATGAATTCGACAATGTCGTGACGGCGCCGCTGCACGGTTTTCGCGACACCCACGACTACTACACCCAGGCGACGATCCGCCCGAAGCTCGGCGAAATCGCCGTCCCCACGCTCATTCTGAACGCGCGCAACGATCCGTTCCTGCCGGACCGCGCGCTGCCTGCGCGCCACGAAGTGAGCGCCGCCGTCGAGCTCGATCAGCCCGCGCACGGCGGCCACGTCGGCTTCATGACGGGACCGTTCCCTGGCCGCAGCGACTGGCTTTCGCAGCGCGTGTTCGCTTATCTCTCGCCTTTCGTCGCTCATGGATGACATCGTCAAACAAGCGCTCGCGCGCTGGCCCAACGTCCCGCATTGCACGGGCTGGCTGATGCTCGACGCACGCGGCAACTGGCGCATGCGTGACGAGGCCGCCCAGGCGCAGAACGCACCCGGCACGGCGATCCGCCACGAAGCGCTGCTCGGCTTCATCAACCGCAATTACGAGCGCGATGAACAAGGCCAGTGGTACTTCCAGAACGGGCCGCAGCGCGTGTATGTCGAGCTGGAATACACGCCGTGGATCGTGCGTCTCGCCGCGGGTCGTGACGGCGACGACGCGCTGACGCTCACCGATCAGGGCGGTCAAACGTTCGAGCCCGTGGCTGCCTACCTCGACGAAGCGGGCAGCGTGATCTTCGCCGATGCGAGCGCGCCGCCGCGCGCGGCGCTGCTGCACGACCACGACCTCGACCTCTTCACCGACCACGCCACGCTCGCGGACGACGCCAACAGCGGCACATTCCACTGGCGCGCCGACGCCGCGCTGCCGCTGCAGCCGATCAAGCGCGCCGACGTGAGCAAGCGCTTTGCCTTCGTGACGAGCCCGGCGCGCGCCGAGCGCGAAGCGCGGGCCGCGGGGCACGGCGCGAGCGGCACGCCGCCTGCATCCGCAGACTGAGCCCCGACTTAGCCGCGGCCCTCATCCTTCTCGTCCTGGCGCTCCTGCTGGTAACGCGCCTCGAAGTCGTGCAGACGCGCCTCGATCGTCGACAGGTCGTAGTAGCCCACCGATTTCATATCGCGCGCCTCCTTGAGCTGACGGATCGCCGAGGGCCAGGCGCCGTCGAGCGCCAGCTTCTCGGCCATCGCCCGATGCTGGGTGAGCGCGTCGCCGAGTCCGGCGCTCGCTTGCGCCAGATAGAGCCACCATGCGTCCTGCTGCGGTTCGGCCTCGGTTTCGCTGCGCGCGAGCGTCTGCGCCTCCTTGAAGCGCCGCGCCGCGATCAGCGCCTGCAGCAGCGCATCGGTGGCCGCGTGGGAGCCTGGCCACGCCTTGTGCGCGGCCAGGGCCTGCCGCACGGCGTCGTC
>NZ_JBFRCL010000073.1:0-41349 GCF_040965695.1 Paraburkholderia sp. BR10937 | reverse complement strand
TTCATGATCCAGGGCGGCGGCTTCGACGCCGGCATGAAGCAGAAGCCGACCGAAGCGCCGATCGAAAACGAAGCGAACAACGGCCTGAAGAACGAGCGCGGCTCGATCGCCATGGCGCGCACCAACGACCCGCATTCGGCGTCGGCACAGTTCTTCATCAACGTCGCCGACAATGACTTCCTGAACCACTCGTCGCCGACGCCGCAAGGCTGGGGCTACGCCGTGTTCGGCAAGGTCGTGGAAGGCCTCGAAGTGGTCGACAAGATCAAGAAGGTCAAGACGGGCTCGAAGGGCTTCCATCAGGACGTGCCGGTCGACGACGTCGTGATCGAGAAGGCTGTCGTCGTCGAGTAAGCTTCATACAACTCTCACGCCCCCCTTCATCGATGCTGCAGGAAAAGGCTTTACGACACGCTGCCGCGGGCGTGCCCGGCGAGGGCAAGCGCCCGCACGCGGCTCGTCCGTTTCTGTTCATTTCCGATGTGCATCTGAACGAAGGGATTCCGCGTACGGTCGCCGCGTTCGAGCGCTTCATCCGGGTCACGGCCGATCAGGCCGACTCGGTGTTCATACTCGGCGATCTCTTCGAATACTGGATCGGTGACGACATGCTCACCGATGCGTTCCCCGCGCGCATGGCTGCGCTGATGCATACGCTCTCCGAGCGCGGCATCGCGCTCTACATCATGCACGGCAACCGCGACTTTCTGATGGGCAAGCGCTTCATGAAAGCCGCGGGCGCGATCTGGCTGCCCGACCCCATCGCGATCACCGCGTTCGGCACGCGCCTCGCCCTCGCGCACGGCGACGCGATGTGCACCGACGATCACGGCTATCAGCTCTTTCGCAAGCTCGCGCGCAACCGGCTCGTGCAGTTGCTGTTTCTGGCGTGGCCGTTTCGCTGGCGGCGTGCGATCGCCGAGCGGGCGCGCCGCGCGAGCGAGAACAAACGCAGCGGCCCGCGCCTGCCGAAGTACGACGTCACGGTCAAAGGCGTTGCGGCGCTCTTCAAGCGTGCGCGCGCGAACACCATCGTGCACGGCCACACGCACCGGCCGGCGCGCCACCAGGAGCCCGGCGGCACGCGCTGGGTCTTGCCCGACTGGGATCTCGATCACGGCAAGCCGCGCGGCGGCTATCTGCGCGTGGATGCCGAAGGCTTCAGGGTCTTGCCGCTGGACTGAAGTGCGGCGCTTTTACTTTTAGCACCGCGCTTTTGGCGCCTCGCTTTTAGCACCCGCCGGGCGCCATGCCTCAAACGCGCGCAGGCGCCTTCTCGTCTTCGCGGCTCGACGCTTCGGCTTGCGGGCCGCCGCATTCCAGCCCCTCGGACAGACGCCGCAATTCGGCGAGCGCCGCATCGGCGCCATGCAGCGCCTCGAGTCGCGCGCCGAGCCGCTCGAGCGCGACGACGATCGCATCGACGCGCTGCGTCTGCGTAGCCGCGTGGTCGATCAGGCCGTGGATCGCGAGCGAAACCGGGTCGTCGGCATTGGGCGTGATGCCATAGGCGCAAAAGCCCTCGCGCGCCGAGGCCGGCTTGACCTGCACCGGCGCGGTCTTCGCGGGCGCGACGACGCGCGCGGGGTTGCCCACCGCCGTCGCGCCTTCCGGCACCGGCTTCACGACCACGGCGTTCGAGCCGATTTTCGCCCCGGCGCCCACGGTGAAGCCGCCGAGCACCTTTGCACCCGCGCCGACGATCACGCCCGGACCCAGCGTCGGATGGCGCTTCGCGCCCCGCGTGAGCGACGTGCCGCCGAGCGTCACGCCCTGGTAGATCGTGCAGTCGTCGCCCACCTCGGCCGTCTCGCCGATCACGACGCCCATGCCGTGATCGATGAACACGCGCCTGCCGATGGTCGCACCCGGATGGATCTCGATGCCCGTCAGGAAACGCGCGATCTGCGAAACGTAGCGCGCGAGCCAGCGGCGCTTCGCGAGCCAGCACGCATGCGCGAAGCGATGCAGCACGAGCGCGTGCAGACCCGGATAACAGGTCAGGACCTCCCACGCGCTGCGGGCGGCGGGATCGCGCTCGCGGATCGTGGCAATGTCTTCGCGAAGTCTCTTGAACATGGCAGTCACGCTAAAAACGGGTGAAACACGGGGAATGGCGGCCGCGCGACGCCGCAGCGCACGCGCAAGCGGCGCAGCGGCTATTGCAGCCGCGCGCATTTGCTTATGAATTTTTCGCCGGTTTTCAGCCGATTGTAGGCGCAAAGCCGATTCGAGGTCGGAAGCCCCCGTCGGCGGCAAGGTTGGATGCCGGCGAGCGCAGCCGCGCCGGCGCAGAGGATCAGCGGTTCTCGCCCTTGCCGTCGCCTTTGCCCTTGAGCAGGAGGATGTGCTTGGCGATGCCGCGCACGATATTGACCTCCTCGCGCTCGAGCCCCGAGCGGGCGAACAGCCGCCGCAGCCGCGACATCAGCTTCTTCGGATTGACGGGGTCGAGGAACTCGAGCGCGATGAGCGCGTTCTCGAGGTGCACGTACATGCGCTCGATGTCGTCGCTCGTCGCGAGCGGCGACCCGGCCGCAGGCTGGGCGGCGCCGCCCGCTCCGCCCGCCGCCGGCAGTGCGGCGGCCGGTGCGCTCTCCCCGAGGTACGCGAGGCGCAGCTCGTAGGCGAGCACCTGGACCGCCTGGGCAAGATTGAGCGAGCTATAGGCGGGATTAGCCGGGATATGCGCAAGCGCGCTGCAGCGCTCGACGTCGTCGTTCGACAGGCCCGTGCGCTCGTTGCCGAACACGAGAGCGATGTCGCCGCCGTGCACGGCCTGGCGGCAGGCGTCCTGCACCGCCTGGCGCGGCGCTGCCGGCGGCGGCCCGTACTCGCGCGTGCGCGCCGTCAGCGCGAGCGACCATTGCACGCCCGCCAGCGCGTCGGCGAGCGTCGGCACGATGTGGGCAGCCGCGAGCACGTCGTCGGCGCCGCTCGCCATGGCCACGGCTTCCGGGTCGCAGTGGACCTGCGGCACGCGCGGCGCCACCAGCACGAGGCGCGAGAATCCCATGGTCTTCAGCGCGCGCGCGGCCGCGCCGACGTTGCCGGGGTGGCTCGGCTCGACGAGCACGAAGCGGGTAGACGTGAAGCCGCCGCGCAGCGGCTCGTGGGCGTCGCCGGAAGCCGGCGCCGTAGCGTGGGAAGTTGCGTCGGAATCAGGTGAATCGGGGTGCGCCAAGATGGTTCTCTAACCGCGAAAAGGATATTGAAATGTCTATGTTAGCGCGCCCGGCGCCGCGGCGATGCGCGCTCATGCACGTCCTGCCGCGCATGGCCGCCGTGCGCCACGTTGCCTGGGCGGGCGCGCTGACCGAACGTCCTATCCATAGAAATCCCGATATCCTGCCCGGGAGAAGCCATGGAAACGCCGATACTCGGGTAAAATGGCGCTTTCGCGCGCGTCGGGCGAATCGTGCAGCCGTGTTGCTGCCCGCCAGGCGCCCGGCAAGTCGCTGGCCAGCAGCGCCGCCGCGCCCCGCTCTTATCCAATTCGTCTCCGTTGACGGGACAGGTTCCGCAGGTCCGCTCGAGGCCCGCGCCCTGTCCAATCGTTAGACGCTTTAATCTTTTGCACCACCGGCGCGCATCCAGCCTTCGCGAGCGCCGGACAACAAGGATCCTGGCTCATGCATCCCATGCTCAACATCGCTGTCAAGGCCGCGCGTCGCGCCGGACAGATCATCAACCGCGCGTCGCTCGACCTCGACCTCGTGCAGGTCGCGAAGAAGCAGCACAACGATTTCGTCACGGAAGTCGACAAGGCGGCTGAAGCCGCCATCATCGAAACGCTCAAGGCCGCCTACCCCGACCACGCCATCCTCGCTGAGGAATCGGGCCAGTCGGAGAACGAGTCCGAGTACCAGTGGATCATCGATCCGCTCGACGGCACCACCAACTTCATCCACGGCTTCCAGTACTACTGCGTCTCGATCGCGCTCGCACACAAGGGCCTCGTCACGCAGGCCGTGGTCTATGACCCGACGCGCAACGATCTCTTCACCGCTTCGCGCGGCCGCGGCGCGTTCCTGAACGACCGCCGCATCCGCGTGGGCCGCCGCGACCGTCTCGCAGACGGCCTGATCGGCACCGGCTTCCCGTTCCGCGAAAAGGACGGCCTCGACAGCTACTGCGAGCTGTTCGCCGCAATGACCAACGCGTGCGCGGGCCTGCGCCGCCCGGGCGCGGCCGCGCTCGACCTGGCCAACGTCGCCGCCGGCCGCATGGACGGTTTCTTCGAGCAGGGCCTCAACCCGTGGGACGTCGCTGCGGGCGGCCTGCTCGTGACGGAAGCCGGCGGCCTGATCGGCAACTACACGGGCGACTCGGACTTCCTGCACGTGGGCGAAGTCGTCGCGGGCAATCCGAAGATCTACGCGCAGATGGTGCCGATCCTCTCGAAGTACACGCGCGTGCCCAAGGCGGCGTAAGCGCCCATGCGCGTCGCGGTGCACGCCTTGTTCCACCGCGACGCGTGCAGAGCGCGCGCCAGTTCACGCCTGGCCCACGCATGCGCAGCGAGCGGCTTCGGCCGCTTTTTTGTTTCGCCCGTCGCCCGGCTGCAAGAGGACCACGCACGCATCCGATGAAAAAAGGCTTCTACACGATCATCGCCGCGCAGTTCGTGTCGTCGCTCGCCGACAACGCGCTCCTCATCGCGGCGATCGCGCTGCTCACGGTGATTGCTTCGCCCGCCTGGGTGACGCCGCTGCTGCAGATCTTCTTCACGATCTCCTACGTGCTGCTCGCGCCTTTCGTGGGCGCGTTCGCCGACGCCCTGCAAAAGCGCCACGTGATGTTCGTCTCGAACGCGCTCAAGGCGTGTGGCTGTCTGCTGATGATCGCGGGCGTGCATCCGATGATCGCGTATGGCGTGGTCGGCCTCGGCGCGGCGGCTTATTCGCCGGCAAAGTACGGAATCCTGACGGAATTGCTGCCGGCCGAAAAGCTCATCGCCGCCAATGCGTGGCTCGAATCGGCCACGGTGCTTTCCACCATCGTCGGCACGATGATGGGCGGCGCACTCGTTTCGACATACGCCGACCGCTTCGTCACGCGTCATCCGTGGCCGGCGATCCATTCGGCCGCCGACCTTGCGATGCTCGCCGTCATGATCACGTATGTGTTCGCCGCGATCATCAACATCGGCATTCCCGACACGGGCGCGCGCTATGAGAACCGGCTCCGGGAGCCGGCTCGTCTCATGGGCGATTTCACGCATAGCTTCAACGTGCTCTGGACCGACAAGCTCGCGCAGATCGCACTCTGGGTCACGACCCTGATGTGGGGCGCGGCGGTCACGCTGCAACTGCTCGTGCTCAAGTGGGCCGACGCGAATCTCGGACTCTCGCTCTCGAAAGCCGCCGTGATGCAGGGCGTGACGGGACTCGGCATCGCGCTCGGCGCGGGCGCGGCCGCCGCATGGGTGTCGCTGCGCGCCTCGCTGCGCGTGCTGCCCGTGGGCGTGCTGTGCGGGGCGGTGGCAACAGGCATGGCGTTCTACAGCAAAGGCCTCTTTCCGCAAGGCGTTGGCGTGCGCTTCGGCACATTCATCGTGCCCTTCTATCTGCTTTTCGCGTACCCGCTGATGGTGCTGCTCGGCGTGCTCGCCGGTTTTTTCATCGTGCCCATGAACGCCCTGCTCCAGCATCGCGGCGCGACGCTGCTTTCGGCGGGTCACTCTATCGCGGTGCAGAATTTCAACCAGAATCTCGCGGTGCTGCTCATGCTCGGCGCATATGCGCTGCTGCTCACCGCGAAGATCCCCGTGCAGTGGATCATCGTCGTGTTCGGCCTGTTCGTTTCGACGATGATCTGGCTCGCCATGCGGCACAGTGCGGCAAACGCGCGCACCGTGGACCTGCTGGCGCTGGTCGACGAATGACGGAAGCACGCGTGACGGCGTTAGCCGAAAGGCTGGCTTTACATGCAATCGGCGCGCGTTAAACTCACGCCCTGAACCCCTAGCAAGACACCGAGGATGGCTACACACACCGCAAGCGCAGCCGACATCGCGCAACACACCCCCATGATGCAGCAGTACCTGCGCATCAAGGCCGACCATCCGGGCACGCTCTTGTTCTACCGCATGGGCGACTTCTACGAGCTCTTCTTCGAAGACGCCGAGAAGGCCGCGCGCCTGCTCGACCTCACGCTCACGCAGCGCGGGGCCTCGGCGGGCAATCCGATCAAGATGGCGGGCGTGCCGCATCACGCGGTCGAGCAATATCTCGCGAAGCTCGTGAAGCTGGGCGAGTCGGTGGCGATCTGCGAACAGATCGGCGACCCGGCCACCTCCAAGGGCCCGGTCGAGCGCAAGGTAGTGCGCGTGGTGACGCCCGGCACGCTGACCGACGCCGCACTCCTTTCCGACAAGAACGACGTCTACCTGATGGCCGTTTGCCCCGGCCACAACCGGCGCGGCGCGACCGTCAACGTGGGCCTCGCGTGGCTCAATCTCGCGAGCGGCGCGCTGCGCCTCGCGGAAGTCGCGCCGGAACAGGTCGCCACGGCGTTCGAGCGCATTCGGCCCGCCGAAATCCTCGTCGCGGAAATGCCGGCACAAACCGCCGCCTGGGCACCACCGTCCGGATCAGGCGCGCTCACGCGCGTGCCTGCCTGGCACTTCGATGTCGGCTCGGGCAAGCAACGCCTGTGCGACCAGCTCGACGTGGCGAGCCTCGACGGCTTCGGTGCGCAAACGCTCACGAGCGCGTGCGGCGCGGCGGGCGCGCTGCTGCTCTACGCGGCGGCCACGCAGGGCCAGCAACTGCGCCACGTGCGCAGCCTGAAGGTCGAAGCCGAATCGGAATACATCGGGCTCGATCCGGCCACGCGCCGCAACCTCGAGCTCACGGAAACGCTGCGCGGCACCGAATCGCCCACGCTCTGCTCGCTGCTCGACACGTGCAGCACGGCCATGGGCAGCCGCTTGCTGCGTCACTGGCTCCATCACCCGCCGCGCGAAGCGGCGCTCGCGCAAATGCGCCAGCAGGCCATCGGCGCGTTGCTCGAGGCGCCGCCGCAAGCGAGCGTCGATACGTTGCGCGGCGCCTTGCGCCAGATCGCCGACGTCGAGCGCATCACCGGGCGCCTCGCGCTGCTTTCCGCGCGCCCGCGCGATCTGTCGAGCCTGCGCGACACCTTCGCGGCGCTGCCCGCGCTGCGCGAACAGGTCGTCGCCGCCAGCGGCGCGGCCACGTCGCTCGCGCGCATTGCCGAGGCGCTCGAACCGCCCGCCGGGTGCGCGGCGCTCCTGCAGCGCGCGGTCGCGCCGGAACCGGCGGCTATGGTGCGCGACGGCGGCGTGATCGCACGCGGCTACGACGCGGATCTCGACGAACTGCGCGACCTCTCCGAGAACTGCGGTCAGTTCCTCCTCGACCTCGAAACGCGCGAGCGCACGCGTACCGGCATCGGCAATCTGCGCGTCGAGTACAACAAGGTGCACGGCTTCTATATCGAAGTCACACGCGGCCAGACCGACAAGGTGCCCGACGACTATCGCCGTCGCCAGACGCTCAAGAACGCCGAGCGCTACATCACGCCGGAACTCAAGACGTTCGAGGACAAGGCGCTGTCGGCGCAGGAACGCGCGCTTTCGCGCGAAAAGGCGCTCTACGACGCGCTGCTGCAGTCGCTGCTGCCGTTCATTCCCGATTGCCAGCGCGTGGCCGCCGCACTCGCGGAACTCGACCTGCTGGCCGCGTTCGCGGAACGCGCGCGCGCGCTCGACTGGAATGCGCCCACGTTTACGCAGGCGCCCGGCATCGAGATCGAGCAAGGCCGCCATCCCGTGGTCGAAGCGCAGGTCGAGCAGTTCATCGCCAACGACTGCCTGCTTTCGGCCGAGCGCAAGCTGCTGCTCATCACCGGCCCGAACATGGGCGGTAAATCGACCTTCATGCGGCAGACCGCGCTTATCGCCCTGCTCGCTTATGTGGGCAGCTACGTGCCGGCAAAGCGCGCGAGCTTCGGGCCGATCGACCGCATCTTCACGCGCATCGGCGCCGCCGACGACCTCGCGGGCGGCCGCTCGACCTTCATGGTCGAGATGACCGAAGCCGCGGCCATCCTCAACGACGCCACGCCGCAAAGCCTCGTGCTCATGGACGAGATCGGGCGCGGCACGTCGACGTTCGACGGCCTCGCGCTCGCGTGGGCCATCGCGCGACATCTGCTCGCGCACAACGGTTGCCACACGCTCTTCGCCACCCACTACTTCGAGCTCACGCAACTGCCGGCCGAATTTGCGCAGGCGGCGAACGTGCATCTTTCGGCCGTCGAGCATGGCCACGGCATCGTCTTCCTGCATGCGGTGCAGGAAGGCCCGGCGAACCAGAGCTACGGCCTGCAGGTCGCGCAGCTCGCGGGCGTGCCTGCCGCCGTGATCCGCGCCGCGCGCAAGCATCTCGTGCATCTGGAGCAGCAATCGGCGGGGCAGCCCACGCCGCAACTCGACCTGTTCGCCGCGCCCGCCGCCGAGTATGAGGACGATGCACCCATCGTCGAAGATCGCGCCGCGCCGGTCGAGGAGGATCGTGGCGCGTCACTCGTCGCACAGCGGCTGCGCGAACTCGATCCAAACGAACTGCGCCCGCGCGACGCGCTCGACCTGTTGTACGAACTGCATGAGCTGGCCACGGCGCCGGACGCCAAACGCTGAGCGTCGCCTCGCGACGCCGCCGCGGCCGCCGCAACCGGCGGGCCGCGGCAGTCCCCGCTCGCGCTATCTGAAAATGATGCGCCGTGCGTCGTGCACGTTGATGCTGGCTGCTTCGCTGGGTTCGCCGCTCGCGGCGTTCGCGCAGGCGCCGCGCTATGCCTTCGCGGTCGTGGCGAACGCGCTCACCTCGCAGTCCGAGGAGGCGTCGGCGCAGCGACTCATCGACGCCATCGGGCGCGATCCGCAAATCGCGTTCACGGTCTACGACGGCAATCTCAAAGGCGCACACGAAACCTGTGCCGACCATCTTTACGAGCAGCGTCGCGACCTGCTCGATGCGTCACGTGCGCCGCTCGTGTTCGTGCCCGGCGAACGCGACTGGGTCAGCTGCGGCATGAACGGCTCGGGCGCCTACGATCCCGCCGAGCGACTCGACTTCCTGCGCCAGAACTTCTTCTCCGATCCCAACGCGCTCGGCCAAACCCCCTTGACGCTCACGCGCGAGAGTGAAGTCTCGCGCTTCCGGCCGTATCGGGAAAACGTGCGCTGGCAACTCGGCGACACCGTGTTCATCGGGCTGAACGTGCCGGACGGCAACAATCACTATCTCAATGCGGGCGGGCGCAACGGCGAGTTCGAAGACCGCGTGATCGCCAACGGCTTCTGGCTCGAACATGCGGCCGAATATGCGAAGCGCCGCAACGCGCGCGCGATCGTCATCTTCATGCAAGGCAACGCGATGCCCGAGCATTACGAGCGTCCCGACCGCTTCGCGTGGCTGCGCTTTCACCGCGCACCGCGCGACGGCTATCTCGAGTTGCGCCGCAGCCTCGTGAAGCTCGCCGAGATTTTCCGCGGCCAGATCATCGTCGTGAATGCCGACGACTCGAAGCTCGCGCATGGCTTCACGATCGATCAGCCGCTGCGTAACGACAAGGGCGCAAAGATAGAAAACGTTACGCGCATCGCGTTCTCACTGCGCGATCCGCTCACGCAATGGCTGCAGGTGGACGCCGACATGGCGCGCCGCACGCCGCTGCGCGTGAGCGTGCGCGATGTACCGAAGCATCTGCCGCTGTTGCCCGCGCAGCCTTCGCCGTACACGCCCGGCGCGGGATCGTCGCCGGCGATGCCAGAGATGCCCGAAGTATCGTCGATGCCGGACGTGACCGAGATTCCCGGCATGCCTCAGTCGCCCGACGTCGCGCCTGCGACGCCTGGCGCATCGGGAACCGCCGTGCCGCCCGGCTTGCCGCCGGCCGGCAACGGCGTGCTGATGCCGGCGTGGCCCACCCAGGGTGGCCAGAATGGACTAAATGGTCGGAACGATGCGAACGGCCAGAACGGCCTGGAGGGTGGAAACGGCAGCGGCAATGGCCAGCCGCCTGATCAGCTGCAGCCGCCCGGCGCACCGGCGTCAGGCGGCTTCGCGCATTGAGCGGCGCTTAGTGCAGGGTGGGTTTCGAGGCGCCTTCGTCGCCGTCGTCTTCTTCGTCTTCGTCGATGATTTCGAGGCCGTCCGCGCCATGCGCGTGCTCATGTTCGATTTCGTCTTCGGTGGCGGTGCGCACTTCCTTGACCGTCAGCGCGAAACGCAGCGCCATGCCCGCCAGCGGATGGTTGCCGTCGAGCACGACCTTGTCTTCGGCAACATCCGTGACCGTATAGATGAGCGTGTCGAGATCTTCGTCGCCTTCTTCGGGCGTGCCTTCGAACTGCATGCCGACTTCGAGCGGCTCGGGAAAGCGGTTGCGCGGCTCGATCTTCACGAGCTCGGGATCGTACTCCCCGAAAGCGTCCTGCGGCTCAAGCTGGATCTGGGTCTCGAAGCCCGGCTCCTGCCCGTCCAGCACTTCCTCGATCTTGGGGAACGTGCCATCATAGCCGCCGTGCAGATAGACCATCGGCTCGTCGCTTTCCTCGATCAGATTGCCCTGCGCATCCGATAGCTTGTAAGCGACCGACACGACGGTGTCCTTTGCAATTTTCATTCGATCCTCCAGATTACAGACCACATTATACGATGCCGAAGCGGTCCCCAGACCACCCGGTGGACGCGCGCAAGCGGCGCGCCTCCCTCCCCCCGGCATGCCCCGCGCCCGATGTTGCCACGCCGCTTCTGGGCGGCCTGACGCCGGCGCAGTTCATGCGCAAATACTGGCAGAAAAAGCCGCTGTTGATCCGCCAGGCGATTCCCGACATCGAAGCGCCGCTCTCGCGCGAAGCCCTCTTCGCGCTCGCAGACAGCGAAGATGTCGAGTCACGTCTCGTCACACACTTTCGCCGCCGCTGGGCGCTCGAGCACGGCCCGTTCTCGCCGGACGACCTGCCGACGCCGAAGACCCGCCAGTGGACGCTCCTCGTGCAGGGTGCCGACCTGCACGACGATCGCGCGCGCGCCCTGCTCGAGCGCTTTCGCTTCGCGCCCGACGCGCGGCTCGACGACCTCATGATCTCGTACGCATCGGACGGCGGCGGTGTCGGCCCGCACTTCGATTCGTATGATGTCTTCCTGTTGCAGGTGCACGGCAAGCGCCGCTGGCGCATCGGCGCCCAGCGCGATCTCTCCCTGCAGGAAGGCCTGCCGCTGAAGATTCTCGCGAACTTCGAGCCTGAAGAAGAGTGGGTGCTGGAGCCGGGAGACATGCTGTACCTGCCGCCGCATATCGCCCACGATGGCATCGCCGAAGGCGAATGCATGACTTGCTCGATCGGCTTTCGTTCTCCTTCCACGAACGAATTGACGAGCCAGTTTCTTTACTGGCTCGCCGAGCGCGGCGCCGATGACGGCAACGGCAAGCCCACGCTGTACCGCGACCCCGACCAGCCGGCCGTGGCGCAGCCCGCGCAGCTTCCTCCGGCACTCGTAGAGCGTGTCGGCGGCGTGCTTGCTAAAGTGCGCTGGAGCGACGCCGACGTCTCCTCGTTCGTGGGCTCGTGGCTGTCCGAACCGAAAGCAAATGTCGTGTTCGACGCCCCCGAAAAACCGCTCGACGAAGCCCGTTTCGTTGCGCAAGCGGCAAAAAGCGGGATAACACTCGACCGCAGGACGATCCTGCTTTACGATTCGCGGTCGTATTACCTGAATGGGGAACAGTACTTGCTCAAAGAGGCAAGAAAGTGGCTGCCGGCACTGGCCGACAGGCGCTCTATGGACGGGAAACGCTTTGTAACACTCTCACACGATTCGTGTGTGACAGCGTTGCTACACGAGTGGTATCGTGCGGGCTGGATTCGGACCGGGGTGCTTGCCTAAGCGCTTCGGACTGTTATACCGTACTAAAATAGTGCTTGTATGAGAAAGACAACGTATTGTCCCCGGATTTGTCGACGGTCGATACGAAAGTGCCTATAATTTCCGGCCAGGCCGTAGGGAAGATTCACGCTCTTGCAGTGCGTCTCCACCAGCGGCTCAGGTCGGTGTTGGGGCACATTTACCGGTATTATTTTGCGCTGTTGCTTACCTTTAACCATAAAAGGACGTGATCATGAAGAAATCCCTCCTCGTAGCATCCCTGCTGGCAGCTGTTGCACTTGCTGCGTGCAACAAGAGCAGCGATCAAGCTGCTGCGCCGGCTAGCGATGCTGCTGCTGCTTCGGCACCGGCTGCTGCTGCTTCGGATTCGGCAGCTGCTGCTTCGGGCGCTGCTGCTGCTGCGAGCGACGCTGCTGCTTCGGCTACCGCCGCTGCTTCGGACGCTGGCGCTGCTGCTTCGGACGCAGGCGCTTCGGCTCCGGCTGCTGCTTCGGGCGCAAGCCAGTAAGTTGCGTTCGCGCGACGCTCGCCCGGGGCCTCGGTCCCGGCGGGCAGCGCAGCGAATCGCCGTACGGTCTGCTGCTTGCGTCAAACGCGCTTCAGACATACGGCGGGCAAGCAAAAAAGCCACGAACTCACGTTCGTGGCTTTTTTGTTATGCGGCGCGCATGAAACTCAATGCGCTTCGCCAGGCTCCCCCGCCTGCCCGTTCTTCTCTTCGAAGAACGCCTGCACCACTTCGATCTCCCGGGTCCGCTTGAACGGCGGCAGGCTTTGCCAGATGCGTCGTCCGTACGGCTTGTCGACGAGACGGGTGTCGCAAATCATCAACACGCCGCGGTCGGTTTCCGCGCGAATCAATCGCCCCGCGCCCTGCTTGAGCGTGATCACCGCCTGCGGGAGCTGGTGGACCGCGAACGGGCTCAGACCTTTCTTCGCCAGCGCGTCGAGGCGCGCCGCCAGCACTGGATCGTCGGGCGGCGCGAACGGCAGCTTGTCGATGACCACGAGCGAGAGCGCATCGCCGCGCACGTCCACGCCTTCCCAGAAGCTCTGGCTGCCCACGAGGATCGCATTGCCATAGGCACGGAAGCGTTCGAGCAGTTCCGTGCGGCTCGCGTCGCCCTGCACGAGCAGCGGCGTATTCCAGCCGCGCGCCTCGATCGTGTCGCGCAGCTTCTGGGCAATGCGGTCGACGGCACGCAGCGTCGTGCATAGCATGAAGACACCGCCGCCCGACGCCTCGATCGCCGGCAGCGCCGCATCGAAGACGGCGTCGGTGAACTGCGGCGACGACGGCTGCGGCATGTTGCGCGGCACGTAAAGCAGCCCTTGCGTGGGATAGTCGAACGGGCTCGGCAGCGTCATCGAACGGCGCGAACTCAGGCCCATTTGCGCCGCGTAGTGCGTGAAGTCGCCACGCACCGAAAGCGTCGCCGACGTGAAGACCCACGTGCGCGGCACACCGGCGCGCTGCTTGGCGAAGATCGGCGCCACCGAAAGCGGGGTTTCGTGCAATTGCACCGTGTGCGAGAACACCTCGACCCAGCGGACTTTCTCGTCCGCGTCGTCCGGCGCGTGCGCGTTGTCGTCCTGCCCGTCCGCGTCGGCCTTGCGTGTTTCGCGCGCTGGCGCGGCGCCCTGCGGCGCGGTCCAGCCCGCGAGGATGCCCTGCAGCTCGCGCGCGCGGCGCAGGCACGCGCCGATCGATTCAGCGCGCTCGGCCTGCCCCGCAAGTGCCGTGGCAAGCGTGCCCAGTTCGGTCTGCAGCGCGTCGAGGGCATCGAAGAGCGGGTGATCCTCGGGCAACTGCGTGATCGACAGCCGCAGCGAATCTTCCTTGAACGCGAGCCGCACGTCGCGTGCAGCGCGTTCCAGCGCCGCGCCGAGCTTGACCCACTCCACCGCGTCGCGCGCGTGGCTCAGGCCTTCGGCCACGCAATCGCGTGCGAGCTCGAGGAACTGCGCCGTCGAGAGCGTTTCGCCGAAAAAGAGCGTTGCCGTTTCGGGCAGCTGGTGCGCTTCGTCGAAGATGATCGTATTCGCGCTCGGCAGCAGTTCGGCCATGCCGGTGTCGCGCAGCATGATGTCGGCGAAGAACAGATGGTGATTCACCACCACGATATCGGCCTGCTGCGCCTCGCGGCGCGCCTGCATCACGAAGCAGTCCTTGTAATGCGGGCACTCCTGGCCAAGACAGTTATCGCGCGTCGACGTGACCATCGACCAGACGGCAGCCGTCTCGGGCACGCTCGCGAGCTCGGCCTTGTCGCCCGAGCGTGTGATCTTTGCGAAGCGCACGATTTCCTGCAGATACGCGGTTTCCTGGCGCGACGGCAGCCGGCCGTTGTCGGCCGTGCGTTGCAGATAGTAGTGACACAGATAGTTGGCGCGGCCCTTGAGCATCGCCACGCTCACGGGCACCGCGAGGGCGTCGCGCACCGTGGGGATGTCGCGTGCGAAGAGCTGATCCTGCAAATGCTTCGTGCCCGTCGAGACGACCACCTTGCCGCCCCACAGCATGGCCGGCACGAGGTACGCATAGGTCTTGCCCGTGCCCGTGCCCGCCTCGACGATCAGCGTGTTGTCGCCGTTCTCGGCTGCGGCGCGCGCCGCTTCCCCAGCGGCGGGCTGCGCCGGCGCACCACGCTCGACCCGCCGCGCCGGGCGCGACTGGAGTTCGAACGCCGCGGGATCGGGCAGGGATTGCGCGGCGGCTTCCATTGCGGCCGCGACCGCGCGCGCCATTTCGATCTGGGCAGCGCGTGGGCGATAGCCGTCGATCTCGCGGGCGAGCAAGCCGTCGGCCGCGAAGAGCTCCTCGAGCTCGGCGGCGCGGCGGGCGCTCAACATGGGTGCAGCGGCTGTTTGCGCCGCGCGCGCGTCGGCCTCCGGCGCGCCGCCTTCGCGCGCGGGCCGGGAACGGGAAACGGTCGTTGAATTCAAGGCAAGCGGTTCCTGCTCGGTCCGGAACGGCGCAACGCGCCGACTGCCGCGCCCCGGCGCCTGCCAGGACCCGGAATCAGGCGTGCCCGTCCGAAGTCTTCGTTGAATCGGGGTCCAGCTGCAGTTGCAGCAGGAGGATGTTGTCCTTGACCTTGAGCTTGCGCTTCTTCAGCCTCTGCAGTTCGAGATCGTCATAGTCCGGGGTGTCGGACATCCTGTCTATCAGGCGGTCCAGATCGCCATGTTCCGATTCCAGTTGCAGAATGCGGTCACGAAGGACCTCGGTCTTGACTTCACGATGCTCGCGCATGCTCGCCTCCTCGACATATGCGGCGCGCGCTTGCGAAGGACGACGCGCCTGAGGTTGCAGTCCGGCTGAAAAAGCGTGCTACTCGTGCTACTGGTCCTGCTGTTCTTCCTGCAGCTGCTTTTCCTGTTGCTTCTGCTGTTCTTCTTGTTGCTGCTTTTGTTGCGCCTTCTCGGCCGCCTGTTTCTGACGCTCTGCGACATCGGCCTTGTGCTTCGCCGCGTCTTCCTGCTTCTGCTGGTAGCGCTGGGCCTTGTCGGCGCGTTCCTGAGCCTTTTGTTCGCCCTGGCGGCGCGCTTCGTCGAGCTGGTTCTGGTAGTTCGCCTGCTTCTGGTCGTACGCCGCCTGGTTCGCGTTGCGCTGCGATTGCTCGCCCTGGCGTTGTGCCTGGGCCAGCGCATGCTGCCGCTGCTTTTCCTGATACGCCTGCTCGTTCGCCGCACGCTGCGGCGCTTCGGCCTGGCGCTGCGCCTGATCGAGCGCGTGTTGCTGCTGCTTCTGTTCGTACGCCTGCGCGCTGGCCGCTTCGTTGGCGGCGCGCTGCGGCGCATTCGCTTCGTCCTGCGCGCGTTGCAAGGCGGCCTGCTGGTCGCGCTGCTGCGCATGCGCAGCACGTTTTTCGTCGTCGAGCGCCAGTTGCTCGCGGCGGATGTCGGCCTGCACGACACGCATCTTGTCGCGCGCCTTGCCGATGCAATGATTCACGAAGAACGTGCTGTAGCAGTTGTGCTGCGCGACTGCAAACTGATAGTCGTTCTCCGCGCTACGACGGTCCAGCACCTGTTGCCGCGCGTCGAAGTCGCTCGGCTGCGACTGTGGCGCGCCGGCGGCCCCAGCCGCGTCGGACGCCGCGAGCGGCGCGTTGCCCGAAGGCGCCGGCTGCACCGGCGCAGTTGCCGCACCCTCCTGCTGCAGCGGCCCTGTCACCCCGACCGCCTGCGCGAGGGCCGGAACGCTCGCACCGAGGCTCAACGCGACGGCACAAATTGCCCCGAGAGCGGGGAACCGCCGCGAGACGCCGTGGGGCGTGCGAAACCGGGCAAGGGGCGAATCAGGGGAGAAGCGGGAGGTCGTCAACGTCTTCTGTGGGCAGCGGAACATGGGGGAAATTCTATCACCCCCCGGGTTGAGCGCTCGGCCATTTATGGCAAAATGCCCCGCTCCACCGGCCGGCGGGCGCACCCGGCAACGTGCCGTTTTGCACACTGGGCGCCCCGGGCGCTCGAGCCCGCACCGGCCGCCGGACCGCAAACCCGGACCGCAATCCGATCCTCGCAGGAATATCCAGACCCTATGACGGAAACCGTAGCACTCAAGATCGTCCAGCGTATCGCCACTGAACTGAGCGTGCAGCCGCGCCAGGTCGCAGCCGCCGTGCAGCTTCTCGACGAAGGCTCGACCGTTCCGTTCATCGCCCGTTACCGCAAGGAAGTCACGGGCAATCTCGACGATACGCAACTGCGTACGCTCGAAGAGCGCCTGCTTTATCTGCGCGAACTCGAAGACCGCCGCGCGGCGATCCTCGCGAGCATCGAGGAACAAGGCAAGCTCACCGACGAATTGCGCAGCGCCATCGAAGCGGCCGACAGCAAGCAGGTGCTCGAAGACCTCTATCTGCCCTACAAGCCCAAGCGCCGCACGCGCGCGCAGATTGCGCGCGAAGCCGGCCTGCAGCCGCTCGCCGACGCCCTGCTCGCGAACCCGCTGCTCGACCCGCAAACGGAAGCCGCACAGTACGTGGACGCCGAGAAAGGTGTCGCCGACATCAAGGCCGCGCTCGACGGCGCGCGCGACATCCTCTCCGAACAGTTCGGCGAAACGGCCGAGCTGCTGGGCAAGCTGCGCGACTGGCTGCACAACCAGGGCGTAGTGATGTCGAGCGTGGTCGAGGGCAAGGAAAACGAGGAAGGCGAGAAGTTCCGCGACTACTACGACTATTCCGAGACCATCAAGACCGTGCCGTCGCACCGTGCGCTGGCGCTGTTCCGCGGCCGCAACGCCGGCGTGCTGATGGTCAAGCTCGGCCTTGGCGGCGAGCTGGATGCGCAGGTGCCGCATCCCGGCGAAGCGATGATCGCGCGCCACTTCGGCATCGCGAACCAGAATCGCCCGGCCGACAAATGGCTCTCCGATGTCTGCCGCTGGTGCTGGCGCGTGAAGGTGCAGCCGCACATCGAAAACGAGCTGCTCACCAACCTGCGCGAGCAGGCGGAAAACGAAGCGATCCGCGTTTTCGCGCGCAACCTCAAGGATCTGCTGCTTGCCGCGCCGGCCGGTCCCAAGGCCGTGATCGGCCTCGATCCGGGCCTGCGCACGGGCGTGAAGGTGGCCGTGGTCGACCGCACGGGCAAGCTGCTCGCCACCGACACGATCTACCCGCACGAGCCGCGCCGCGACTGGGACGGCTCGCTCGCGAAGCTCGCGCGCATCGCCGCGCAGACGCAAGCGGAACTCATCAGCATCGGCAACGGCACGGCCTCGCGTGAAACCGACAAGCTCGCGAGCGAGCTGATCTCGAAGCATCCCGAACTGAAGCTGCAGAAGATCGTGGTTTCCGAAGCCGGGGCGTCGGTTTATTCGGCATCCGAACTGGCTGCGAAGGAATTCCCCGAGCTCGACGTGTCGCTGCGCGGCGCCGTTTCCATCGCGCGCCGTCTGCAGGACCCGCTCGCGGAACTCGTCAAAATCGAGCCGAAAGCGATTGGTGTGGGCCAGTACCAGCACGACGTGAACCAGCGCGAACTCGCACGCTCGCTCGATGCCGTGGTCGAGGACTGCGTGAACGCCGTGGGCGTCGATGCGAACACGGCCTCCGTCGCCCTGCTCGCACGCGTGTCGGGCCTGAACTCGACGCTCGCGCGCAATATCGTCGACTTCCGCGATGCGAACGGCCCGTTCCCCTCGCGCGAGCATCTGAAGAAGGTGCCGCGTCTGGGCGACAAGACCTTCGAGCAGGCCGCCGGCTTCCTGCGCATCAACGGCGGCGACAATCCGCTCGATCGCTCGTCGGTGCACCCGGAAGCGTACCCCGTCGTCGAACGCATGCTCGCGAAGATCAAGCGTACGATCGGCGACGTGCTCGGCAGCCGCGAAGCGCTTTCGGGCCTTGCGCCCACCGAGTTCGTGGATGAACGTTTCGGTCTGCCGACGGTGCGCGACATCCTGAGCGAGCTGGAAAAGCCGGGCCGCGATCCGCGCCCCGAGTTCAAGACAGCGACGTTCCGCGACGGCGTCGAGAAAGTGTCCGACCTCGTGCCGGGCATGCTGCTCGAAGGCGTCGTGACGAATGTGGCCGCGTTCGGCGCATTCATCGACGTGGGCGTGCATCAGGACGGGCTCGTGCACGTCTCGGCGATGTCGACGAAGTTCATCAAGGACCCGCACGAAGTCGTCAAGGCAGGCCAGGTCGTGAAGGTGAAGGTGCTCGACGTCGACGTGAAGCGTCAGCGTATCGCGCTCACGATGCGTCTGGACGACGACCCCGCGAGCGCCGGCGCGTCGCGCAGCGGCGGCGGCGCGGGCCAGCCGGGCAACCGCGACAATCGCGGCGGTGGCAATCGTGACAACCGCGGCGGTCAGCGTTCGCGCGATGCGGAACCGGCAGGCGCGATGGCGGCGGCGTTCGCGAAGCTCAAGCAACGCTGATGTCCGCATGACGCAGCGTGGGCCGCAATGGCACGCGTTGCGTGCGCAACAAAAAAGGCACCCCGCAGGGTGCCTTGTTTACTGGTCGAAACGACGCGATCAGATTTCGATTTTCGTCCCGAGTTCGACTACGCGGTTCGCAGGAATGCTAAAGAAGTCGGTGGGCTTCGCGGCGTTTTGATGCATCCACGCGAACACGCGTTCGCGGAAGATCGACATGCCCGGCAACTGCGTCGGTACGACCGTCTCGCGCGCGAGGAAGAACGACGTGTCCATCATCTCGAACGTCATGTTGTGGGTGCGCGAAATCTCGTCGAGCACCGCCTGCACGTCGGGCGTTTCGTTGAAGCCGTAGTCGGCCTTCACGAGATAGAGCCCGCCGCCGATATCCTTCACCGTCACGCGCTCCGCGTCTGCCACATACGGAATGTCGCGAATCACGAATGTGAGGAAGATCGTGCGTTCGTGCAGCACCTTGTTGTGCTTGAGGTTGTGCAGCAGGCTCACCGGCACGAGCGACTCGCTGCCCGTGAGATAGATCGCCGTGCCCGAAACGCGATGCGGCGGGTGCGCGAGCAGCCCCTGCAGGAAGGGCATGAGCGGAATACCGTCGGCGGCCGTGCGGTCCTTCACGATCATGCGGCCCTTGAACCAGGTCATCAGCAGGAAGAACAGCAGCGCGCCGATGCCGAGCGGCAGCCAGCCGCCCTCCTCGACCTTCAGCAGGTTCGCGCCGAAGAAGCCCAGATCGACGGCCAGCAGCACCGCGATGATGCAGGTGACGAGCGCCTTGTTCCACTTCCACACCTTCGTCATCACGACGGCGACGAGCACCGTGGTGATCACCATCGTCGCGGTCACGGCGATACCGTATGCGGCCGCCAGATTGTCCGAACTCTTGAAGGCGACCACGATGCACAGAATGATGAAGAGCAGCATCCAGTTCACGACCGGCACGTAGATCTGGCCGATGGCGAGGTCCGACGTGTGCAGCACCTTCATGCGCGGCACGTAGCCAAGCAGAATGGCCTGGCTCGTGAGCGAATACGCGCCCGAGATCACAGCCTGCGAAGCGATCACGGTCGCCACCGTGGAAAGCACGACGAGCGGCAGCAGCGCCCAATCCGGCGCGAGCAGGAAGAACGGATTTTCGATCGCGCGATGGTCCTGCATCAGCAGGGCGCCCTGCCCGAAGTAGTTGAGCACGAGCGAGGGCATCACGAGCGCGTACCAGGCAAAGCGAATCGGCTTCGCGCCGAAGTGGCCCATGTCGGCGTAGAGCGCCTCCGCGCCGGTCAGTACCAGCACGACCGAGCCGAGGACCACGTAGGCCTGCAGCATGTGCGCGCCCATGAAACTGATCGCGTAATACGGGCTGAGCGCCGCGATGACGCCGGGCGCCTGGACGATGCGCGAGACGCCGAGCACGCCGATGGTGATGAACCAGAGCACCATGATCGGCCCGAACAGGCGGCCCACCAGCGCGGTGCCGTGCCGCTGGATCCAGAACAGCAGGATCAGGATCACCATCGTGATCGGCAGCACCAGATGCGAGAGCTTGGGCGCGGCGATTTCGAGGCCTTCCACCGCCGACATGACCGAGATGGCCGGCGTGATGACGGCATCGCCGTAGAACATGCACGCGCCGAAGATTCCCAATGCGGTGAGCAGCGCAGCCGACCTGCTCTTGCGGTTGAACGAGCGCATGGCGAGCGCCATGAGCGCGAGCACGCCACCCTCGCCGTTGTTGTCGGCGCGCATCACAAGAAGGACATACTTGACGCTCACGACGATCACGATCGCCCAGAACAGCAGCGAAATGACGCCGAGAATGGACGTGTCGTTGAGCGGAATGCCGTGCGATGGGCTGAAGGCCTCTTTCAGCGAATACAGCGGGCTTGTGCCGATGTCGCCGAACACCACGCCGATGGCCGCTACGGCGAGAGTAGGTAGCGGCTGCTTGGCCACGTGTGTGCTAGTTGTCATATACGCGGTAATCCGTTGCGAGGCGGAAAAAACGAGCGCTATTCTAAACCGGGCTGCGGCGGAAACCGAGCGGTCGTCGCGGCACTGCGACATCCGCCGATCCCCGCGCAGTTTAGCACCGGCCCCAGATGCCGTCTGCCCGCCTGCGCCGCCGCCGGCGATTCAGTGGGCGACGCACAAAAAAAACGGAGCCATGAAGGCTCCGTCACTGGATCTGTCCGCCGCGGATATGGGAACCCTGGCGGCGGCACGAATCCTCCATTACTTCTGCGCGTCTTGCGCTCGCTGCAGACCACGCTTGATCCACGCACTGAGATTGTGCGGGCGTACTGTATCCCACTCCTCGAACGGCTGGTGGATCCACGGATTGGTCGGCAGATGCTGGACGAAATAGTCCGGCGTCACCTTCGAGCAGCCCTTGTACCAGAGCACCGCCGAGCGCACGCCGGTCACGGCCGGGTAGCGCTCCTTGAGATGCTCCTGCACGCGTGCGAGCGTGACGCCTGAGTCGACGAGATCGTCGACGAGCAGCACGTTGCCTTCCAGGTGACCGCGCGTCATCGTGATGTACTGCGCGATGTCGAGCTCGCCCTGCTCCGTGCCGGCGGCTTCGCGATACGAGCTGGTAGCGAGGATCGCCAGCGGCAGGTCATAGATGCGCGAGAGCTGGTCGCCCACGCGCAGACCGCCGCGTGCGAGGCACAGGATCTGGTCGAACTTCCAGCGCGACTCGTGCACCTTGAGCGCGAGCAGTTCGATCAGCCGGTGATACTCGTCCCAGCCGACCCACAGGTTCTTTTCGTCGTTGCGCGGGTCCATCATTTGAATCATTTTTGCTTCTGCCTTCTTACCACTTAGACCTTGAACGGATGACGCAGCAGGATCGTTTCGTCGCGATCCGGACCGGTCGAAACCATGTCGATCGGCACACCGGCGACTTCCTGCACGCGCGTGAGATACGCCTGCGCGCTCTTCGGCAGCGCGTCGAACTGCGTGATGCCGATGGTGCTTTCGTTCCAGCCTTCGAACGTTTCGTAGACCGGCTCGCATGCGGCCACTTGCGAGGCGCCGCGCGGGAGAATGTCCACGTCCTGGCCAGCCACCTTGTAGCCGACGCAGAGCTTCACTTCGTCGAGACCGTCGAGCACGTCGAGCTTCGTGATGCACAGCCCCGTCACGCCGTTGATCTGGATCGAGCGGCGCAGCGCGGCGGCGTCGAGCCAGCCGGTGCGGCGCGGACGGCCGGTGACCGAACCAAATTCCTTGCCGACCTTCGCGAGCGTGAGGCCCACTTCTTCCTGGCGATCGGCGTTGTCGGCGTCGTACAGTTCGCTCGGGAACGGGCCCGAACCGACGCGCGTGCAGTACGCCTTGGTGATGCCGAGCACGTAGTTGAGCTTTTGCGGACCCACGCCCGCGCCAGCCGATGCCGCGCCCGCGACGCAGTTGCTCGACGTGACGAACGGATAGGTGCCGTGGTCGATGTCGAGCAGCGTGCCTTGCGCACCTTCGAACAGGAGGTTGCCGCCTTCGTGGTTCACGTCATACAAACGACGCGACACGTCCGTGACCATCGGCTTCAGACGATCGGCGTACGAGAGCATCGTGTCGAGCGTTTGCTGATAATCAACAGCCGGCGCACCCAGGTACTGCGTCAGCACGAAGTTGTGGTAGTCGAGGTTCTCGCGCAGGCGCTCGGCGAAAGTTTCCGGCTCGAACAGGTCCTGCACGCGCAGGCCGCGGCGTGCCACCTTGTCTTCGTAGGCCGGACCGATGCCGCGACCCGTCGTACCGATCTTCGCGGCGCCGCGCCTGGCTTCGCGCGCCTGGTCGATGGCGATGTGGTACGGCAGGATCAGCGTGGTGGCTTCGGAGATGAACAGACGCTTCTGGACGTCGATGCCCGCATCTTCGAGCTCGCCGATTTCCTTGAACAGGGCCTCGGGCGAGAGCACCACGCCGTTGCCGATGTAGCAGGCGGTGCCGGCACGCATGATGCCCGACGGGATCAGTCGGAGAATGGTCTTCTTGCCGCCGATGATGAGCGTATGGCCGGCGTTGTGACCGCCCTGGAAACGCACCACGCCTTGCGCGTGGTCCGTCAGCCAGTCGACGATCTTGCCCTTGCCCTCATCGCCCCATTGGGTGCCCACGACGACGACATTGCGCCCCGGGGTTACATTCACTGCGCTGGCAGACATGGTGTTTCGTTAGCTGGTTAAAAACGTATTCTACCTGGGTTCAGCGGCAAGGCCGCCTTTTTTTCCCGAAATTCGCGGAATTTCCTTTTGCACTCAACGGCATGCGCGATGTTAAGCATGCTTTGGCGCGCTTGCGCGGCGGCGCGAATCGCCGCCCGGATGCGCTATCAGGCGTGCTTTTCGACGACCCAGACGCCGTCGCGCTCGACGAGCACGCGGTCGCAGGCGAACTCGTCCATGTCGTGCTCGTGGCCCGGCAGCGCCTGGATCACGACCTCGCCCGCATCGCGCAGTGCGGCGACCGCGCTGCGCAGCGCCTCGTCATGGCGCCACGGCGCGAGGATCGCGCTGCTGCGCGCTTCGACCGGCGAAATACGCGCCACTTCGCGCAAATCGAGCGAAAAGCCCGTTGCGGCCCGAGCGCGGCCATAGACCTCGCCCACCTTGTCGTAACGGCCGCCGCGGGCCACGGCGTTCGGCACGCCGTCGACGTAGGCCGAGAACATCACACCGCTGTGGTACGCGTAGCCGCCGAGATCGGCGAGGTCGATCATCAGCTCCGCACCCTTGATCTCGCGCACGAGGAACGCGAGGTCGTCGAGCGCACGAGCAATGCCCGGCAGCGCCGGCAGACGCGTGCGCGCCTCGTCGATCACGCTCGCGTCGCCGTAGAGCGACGGCAGCGCGCGCAAGGCCTCGCGCGTGGCGGCTTCGAGGTATTGCGTGAGTTCCGCGAGACGCGGCACGTCCTTGCCAGCGAGCGCTTCATACAAAGCATCGCCGAGCGCCGCCGCAGCGGGATCCGCTTCGAAGATCGCCGCGAGTACGCCGGCGTGCGAAAGGTCGAGACGCACCTTCGCGAGGCCCGCGAGGCGCAGCGCATCGAGCATCAGCTGCTGGATTTCGAGGTCCGCTTCGAGGCCCGCGTGACCATAGATTTCCGCGCCGGTCTGGATCTGTTCGCGCGTGGCGTGCAGACCGCGCGGCAGCGTGTGCAGCACGTTGCCCGCGTAGCACAGGCGCGTCACACCCTGGCGGTTCAGAAGGTGCGCGTCGATACGCGCGACCTGCGGCGTCATGTCGGCGCGCAGGCCGAGCGTGCGGCCCGAGAGCTGATCGACGAGCTTGAACGTGCGCAGGTTCAGGTCGCGCCCGCTGCCCACGAGCAGCGACTCGAGATACTCGAGCAACGGCGGCATGACCATTTCGTAGCCATAGGCGCGAAAACGGTCCAGCAGGCGGCGGCGCAGCTCTTCGATCTTGCGCGCTTCGGACGGCAGCACGTCCGCAATATTCTCGGGGAGTAACCAGGTCGACATCGGTTGAGTCCTACCACAATGAGGGCCGCGCGCGGCCAAACGCCACGCGGCCCGATATTTCGGAATCCGTCAAAAACGCCAATCGCACACCGCCTCTGAGGGCGACTGCGGCACGAGGCCGTCAGGTCGCCAGCATCAGCAGGACGAGGCCGAGCCCCATCACGATGAGCCCGCCGATCCTGATGTGATGCGGCGGCCGTTCCGCGATTTTACGGAATGTGTCGCGCCACGCCGTCGGAAAGACGAACGGGAACATGCCCTCGATAATCAGCATCAGCGCGATCGCGAGCAAGAGGGAGCCAGCTATGTCCATGCGAAGAAATACGCCGCGCAGTGCGCGGCGCGTGTGTCTCGTTTTGTCTAGTGTTTGCGCGGGGTGGCGGAAGCGGGAGCGTTGTCTGCGCTAGTCGCGCCGCCGTTCGGACCACGCATGAAGCGGAAGAAGTCGCTCGACGAATCGACCACGATGACATCGCCGGGCCGGAAGCTCTCGCGGTACGCGAGCATGCTCTGATAGAACCGGTAGAAGTCCGGGTCGCGCCCGAACGCCTCGGCGGCAATCGCGGCGGCCCGGCCGTCACCTTCGCCCTTGATCGCTTGCGCCTGCGCGTAGGCATCGGCCAGCACGCCCTGCTGCTTGCGCTGCGCGTCGTCCTTGATCTGCTGCGCTTCGGCCGCGCCCTTCTCGCGAATCTCGGCAGCGGCCTGCTCGCGCGCGGCGCTCATGCGCTTGAAGACTGTCTGCGCCAGCTCCGGCGGGTAATCGACGCGCGTGAACTCGATGGCGATCACGTCGATGCCGAGCGGCGCCGCGGTTTGCCTCAGCGCGTCGCGCGCGCCGTTGGCGATCGCTTCCTGCTGCGCGAGCGCCTCGCTGAGCGTGACCTTCGAAATCGCGGCGCCGAGTGCGTCGCGCGACAGCGAAGCGAGACGATCGGATAGCGTCTGCGCATCGCCCTTGGTGGCCGCGAACAGCTTGAGCGGATCGGCGATGCGGTAACGCACGACCGGGTTCACGAGCAGCTCGGTCTTGTCCGAGGTCGTGTAGCGGTCGGCGTCGGGCGCATCGAACGCCTGAATGCGCGTGTCGATGAACGTGACGGTCTGGAACGGCGGCGGCAGCTTCACATGCAGCCCGGGACCGGCCAGCGTGGCGTTGGCCCCGCCCGACGAAGAAATGATGGCGACGTGGCGCGGATCGACCATGAAGACGGCCGACGACGCAACCAGCACGACAACCACGACGGCAACGACGAGCGCAATGATCTTGTTCATATCGGCGCGCCCCTTATTGCACGTCGCTTTCGCGGCCGCGCGAGCGGAACGCATCGCGCGAACGGAAGGCGTCGCTCGCGGCGGCTGCCGCGTCGCTGGCCGTGGTTGCGGGAGCCGCGCCTTGCTGCTGCGAGCCTTGCTGCTGGGCCCCTGGCTGTACGCCCTGCTGCGCGCCTGGCTGTGGCTCGCTGCCGGCTGCCGGCGCGGAAGCCGCATTGGCGTCCGAAGCCGCGCCTGCCGGCGCAGCGCCGGCGCCCGAGGCCGCAGCCGCGCCCGTCGCGCCCGCCGCGACGGCGGCACGCTGACGCGTCGTATCGACGAGTTTGTCGAGCGGCAGATAAATCACGTTGTTGCCCGACTTGCTGTCGACGAACACCTTCGTCGCATTCGAATAGATGTGTTGCATCGTCTCGAGATACATGCGCTCGCGAATCACAGCCGGCGCCTTCGCATATTGTTCGTAGACCTGCATGAAGCGCTGCGCGTCGCCCTGCGCCTGCGAGACCACGCGTTCGCTGTACGCCTTGGCTTCGTCGACGAGACGCGCCGCCTCGGTCTGCGCGCGCGGCAGCAGCTGGTCGGCATAGGCCTGCGCGTCGCGCTTCGCGCGGTCGCGGTCCTGGCGCGCCTTGGCTTCGTCGTCGAGCGCGGCCTGCACCTGATCGGGCGCCGAGACGCTCTGGATCGCGACGCCGGTCACGCCGAGGCCCGTCTTGTACTCGTCGAGCGAGTGCTGGATCGTATCGGCAAGCTGGGCGCGAATCGGCTCGCGGTCCGCGTACAGCATGTCGTTCGTGCTGCGCGCGCCCACCACGGTGCGCACCGCCGCCTGGGCGGCCTGCGTCACGGTGAGGTCGGGATCGACGCTGCGGAACAGATAGTCGGTTGGCTGCTTGACCTGGTACTGCACGGTCAAGCGCACGTTGAGAATGTCGCCGTCATGCGTGATGACCGCGGCGTCCTTCACGTTTGCCGGACGCACGAGGTTGCTGCGGCCAATCTCGACGGTGCGGATCTGACCGATGTTGACGATTTCGTGAGTCTGGAACGGATACGGCATGCGCCAGTGCACGCCCTGGCCAACCGTGTGCCGATACTGGCCGAACTGCAGCACGACGCCGGCCTGGCCTTCCTGCACGACGAACACGCCGCTGCCCACGTAGATCGCGATCAGCACGCCGAGCACGATGCCCACGCCGATGCGCGCGCCATGGCCATTGTCCGGGCGCGGTCCGAAGCCGCCCGGACCCTTGCCCTTGCGGCCGAAGAAAGCGGACATGCGGCGGTTGAAGTCGCGCCACATTTCGTCGAGGTCCGGCGGACCGTCGCCCTTGTCGCCGTTGCCACCCTTGTTGCCGTTATTGCCCGGCGGGCGGCGCCCGTCGTCAGAACGCTGGCCATTGTCGTCGCCCCGACCCCAACGCGGGTCGTTCAACGAGAAAATGGCGCGCGCGCGCTGCCAGCCAGTCCGCTTGTTGTAATCGTTCACCTGTGTTCGTTCACCAGAGTAGACAGCGGGTCAATTGCGTGCGGATTCCGTCGGAGCCGCTGGGCCGGGCTTGCGTGCAAGACAATGCCGGGCGCGCCTCAGCGCTCGTGTTCGGGTTCCCAGCGAGGTTCTTCCTGCACCGCGCTCCAGTCTGCGGCCAGGGACTGCGGCGCATCGGCAAGCGGCTCGGCAGTCGCGATTTCGGCGATGACGGAGCGCAGCGCATCCAGTCCGACACCTGTGCGGGCGCTCAAAAAGACGCGCGAAATATTACCATATTCATCACGCTCGACCGTTCCGCCGCGGGCCGCCAGTTCCGGCACGGCGTCGATCTTGTTGAAGACCAGCACCTGACGGATCGTGTCCGCCCCGATATCGTGCAGCACGCCGTTCACCTGATCGATCTGATCGAGGCGCACGGCGCTCGACGCGTCCACCACGTGCAGCAGCAGGTCGGCCTGCACCGTTTCCTGCAGCGTCGCGCGAAACGCGGCGACGAGCTGGTGAGGCAGTTCGCGGATGAACCCGACCGTATCGGACAGCACGATCTGCCCCACTTCGTCGCCGAGCCAGACGCGCCGCGAGGTCGTGTCGAGCGTCGCGAACAACTGGTCGGCGGCGTAGGCCTGCGCCTTCGTGAGCGCATTGAAGAGCGTAGACTTGCCCGCGTTCGTATACCCCACGAGCGACACCGACATCGTGCGGTTGCGCTCGCGCTGACGCCGCTGTGTGCCGTGCTGGCGACGCAGCTTCGCAAGCTTGCCCTGCAGCATCTTGATGCGCTCGCCGATGAGCCGGCGGTCGGTTTCGAGCTGCGTTTCACCCGGGCCGCGCAGGCCGATACCGCCCTTCTGGCGCTCGAGGTGAGTCCAGGCGCGCACGAGGCGCGTGGCGAGGTATTGCAGCTGCGCGAGCTCGACCTGCAGCTTGCCTTCGTGGCTGCGGGCGCGCTGGGCGAAGATGTCGAGGATGAGGCTCGTGCGGTCGACCACGCGGCGATTGAGCGCGCGCTCCAGATTACGTTGCTGGGCGGGCGACAGCGCGTGATTGAAGATGACGATTTCGATGTCGTTCGCCTCACAGGCGAGACGCAGTTCCTCGGCCTTGCCGCTGCCGATGAACATGGCGGCGTCAGGGCTGGAGCGTCGCCCGGTGAGCGTGACAGCGGGAGTGGCGCCCGCGCTTTTGGCGAGCAGGCTGAGTTCTTCGAGACTGGCTTCGAACTCGGTCTTGCCGAAGTCGATGCCGACGAGTGCGGCGTTGATCAAATTAGAGGATGTCAAAATGAAAGCGGCCGGACCAGAGCAGCCTGCGAGGCGCCCCGGGCCGGCCGCGTCATGGGTCAGGACGCTTCCGTGTCCGGGTGGAAGTTCACCGGACGGGCCGGAACCACCGTGGAGATGGCGTGCTTGTAAACCATTTGCGTAACCGTATTACGGAGCAACACGACGTACTGGTCGAACGATTCGATGTTCCCTTGAAGCTTGATGCCGTTGACCAGATAGATCGAAACAGGCACGTGCTCCTTGCGCAGCGCGTTCAGAAACGGGTCTTGTAACAATTGCCCTTTGTTGCTCATAGCAAACTCCGTATTTTTTTGCAGGTTTAACTTATATTGGGGTGAAGAAAAAGAAATCCACCGCCAATCGCTACACTATAGCCGATTCTCGTTCCCCCGCGCGGTTCCTGGCGGTTCGGCCAGGAGGCCTTTGCGGGGTAGCGAACGCTATTCAGCAACAGCCTAGTTTTTCTCAGTATAGGGATTCGTCGAGGAGCGAAACTCTATGCGCAATGGAGTGCCGGTGAGCGAGAAAGTTTCCCGGAAACGGTTCTCCAGATAGCGCTTGTAGGTTTCCGTCACGGCGTCGAGCGCGTTGCCGTGAATGACGATGATCGGCGGGTTCTGTCCCCCCTGGTGCGCGTAGCGCAGCTTCGGACGCACGGGGCCGCGGCGACGCGGCTGCTGGAACTCAACGGCTTCGATGAGCGCGCGCGTGAGCTTCGGCGTGGGCAGTTTCGCCATGGCGGCCGCGTAGGCGTCGTCGACCGAGCGCATCAGCGGGCCGATGCCGAACTTTTCAGTCGCCGAGATGAAGCGCATTTCCGCGAAGTCGAGGAACTTCAGCTTGCGCTGCAGGTGGTGCTTGGTGCGCTCGCGCGCGTGATCGTCCATGCCGTCCCACTTGTTCACGCCCACCACGAGCGCGCGGCCCTGCTCCACCACGAAGCCCGCGATATGCGCGTCCTGGTCCGAGATTTCCTGCTGCGCATCGAGCAGCAGAATCACGACGTTGGCGTCGGCGATCGACTGCAGCGTCTTCACCACCGAGAACTTCTCGATCGCTTCGAACACCTTGCCGCGGCGGCGCAGACCCGCCGTGTCGATCAGCGTGTACTTCTTGCCGTTGCGCTCGAAATCCACGTAGATCGAATCGCGCGTCGTGCCCGGCATGTCGAATGCGATCACGCGGTCTTCGCCGATCAGCGTGTTGACGAGCGTCGACTTGCCCACGTTCGGGCGGCCGACGATCGCAATCTTGACGCCGTGCTTCGCGGCGTCCTCTTCGCTTTCCTCGGGCTGGTCGGCGTACGCCTTTTCGAGCGCCTCGTTGATCATTTCCGTCACGCCGTCGCCGTGCGCCGCGGAAATCGCGCGCGGGTCGCCGAGACCGAGTTCGTAGAAGTCGGCGGCCACGGCGCTGTACTTCATGCCTTCGGCCTTGTTGACGACGAGGAAGATCGGCCGGCCGGTCTTGCGCAGGTAGTCGGCGATGTGCTTGTCCTGCGGCGCGAGACCATTGCGGCCGTCGCAGATGAACACGACGATATCGGCTTCTTCCACGGCCTGGCGCGTCTGGCGCGCCATCTCGTGCAGGATGCCGTCCTTGGCGACCGGCTCGAAGCCGCCGGTGTCGACCACGAGATACGGGCGATCGCCCGTGCGCCCTTCACCGTAGTGACGGTCGCGCGTGAGGCCGGGCAGGTCGGCCACCAGCGCATCGCGCGAACGCGTGAGCCGGTTGAACAGCGTGGATTTCCCCACATTGGGGCGCCCGACGAGGGCGATTACGGGTTTCATCTGATCTTTTCTACAGTAAGGCGCAGCGCCGGCGAGTCCGGCGCGCTGCGCGGCAAACCCCGCGCCTGCGGGGCTGCATCAGTTGCAAATTATCACGAAATTCACGGGCCGGGCCGTGGACCCGAGCCGAAAACGCGGCGCGACCGGGGCTGGACGCCGCGCGACCGCCGGGTGGCGGTAACGGTGAACGGCGGGGTCGTGCACGCCGCCGTCCGAAAATGCGCATGGCCGGCTTCAGCCGGCCAGCGGGCAAGGCATCGGAACCTGCGGGCTCCGGCGCCTCATGCATCTGTAACCATCTGAGCGCCGCTCGTGAGGCGCCCGATGTTTAATGCGGACGCAGACCGTACAGGTCGCCGTCCTTCGTCTGCACGACGAGCGTGTTGCCAGCGAGCACCGGCGCGGCCGTGATCGGGCTGCCGTCGGTCTTCACGCGCGAGACGAAGCTGCCGTCGTCGAGCGAGAGGAAATGCACGTAGCCCTGAAAATCGCCCAGCACGACCGCGTGGCCCAGCACGGCGGGCACGCTCACGTCGCGGCTCTTGAGCTTCTCGTTCGTCCAGGTCGGCTCGCCCGTCGACACGCTGAAGGCCTTCACGACCGACCAGTCGTCGCCGCCCACCACCGTGGTTTCATCCTGCGCAATGCCGCTCGTGCTCGAGAACGCCTTTTGCCACATCGGACGACCGGAATTGGCGTCGAAACAGCCAAGCTGGCCCTGGAACGTGACCGCGCAGGTCGTGGCACCGACCAGCGTGGGCGGACCGCTCACATCGTTGATGCGCTCCACCTCCGTCACGCCCTTCGGGTACGAGACCGGCGTTTCCCAGAAGGCGTCGCCGCTTTGCAGGTTGATCGCCGCGAACGAGCCGCCCGGGAACCCGGCCAGCACGGCCTGGTCGCCCGCGAACGTCATGCCGGCCGAAACGCGCAGGTTCAGCGGCACGGCGCGGTTGCGGTAGATCCACTTCTGCTCGCCCGTCTGGCCGTTGAAGGCGACGATCTGGCCGTCGATCGTGCGCACGATCACGAGGCCGTTGCCGACGAGCGGCGGCGAGATGATCTCGCCCGGCGCCTTGGCCTGCCACGAGAGCTTGCCATTCGAGTCGAGCACGTAGACGTCGCCCTTCAGGCCGCCGACTGCCGTGAGATTGCCGTCGCTGCCCACGCCCGCCGAGAGGTCGTCCTTGAGCTTGGTGCGCCAGACGTCCTTGCCCGATGCGGCGTCGATCTTCGCGACCGAGCCGTTCTCGCCCGCCGCGTACACAGCGTCGCCCACAGCGACCGGCGCGAACAGATAGCGACCCGCCTTGCCGACACTCGATTTCCACACCTGCTGGACGTCCAGCGCCGGCTTGAATTCGGTCAGCGGCACCGGCACGCGGCGCACGTCTTTCGTCGATGAGCAGGCTGCGAGAGCCAGGACGGTCATCGCGAGAGCGACGGGCACAACGGTTCGTTTCAGCAGATTCATCGGTGAACGACGCATGAATGAAGTTGGTTTGAATGGTTTCGCAACGCGGCGCGCACGTCCGGTACGCTTCGCAATTTAGCCAGCGATTCAGCCGCCGAGCGCATCCAGCTTGAACTGGATCAGCTGACGCTCGGAAGCGTCGCTCTTCGGCAGGCTGTCGAGGGCCAGCTTATAGGCCGCGCGCGCGTCGTCACGCTTGCCGGCCGCGGCCAGCAGATCGCCGCGACCGTCGGCCACGATGCCCTTGAACGGACCCGAATCGGGTTGCGGAATCAGCGCGAGGCCCTGATCGTAGGCCTTTTCGTCGAGCAGGAGCGAAGCGAGACGCAGCTTTGCGATCTGGCGGAATTCGTCGTCCTTCGCGTGGTCGGCGGCCCATTGCAGCTGCGCCTTCGCGCCGGCCGTGTCGCCCGCCATATAGAGTGCCTTGGCCACGCCGAGCGCCGTCATTTGCGCGTACGCCGTGCCGCCGAAGCGATCTTCCATGTCGGACGCCACGCGCGTGAGCATGGCCTTGTCGCTGCTGTTCGCGGCCTGCTGCACCTGGTCGTACAGCACGGCGGCTTCGGCCGCCTGGCGGCGCTGCCAGAAGTTCCAGCCGTTCCACGCTGCGAGCGCGAGCAGAACGATCAGCACGACCCACGTAGTGGCGTTACCCCACTGCCCCCACCATGCCTTGAAGCTCTCGATCGATTCCTGTTCGTCGTGGTAACTCATCGCGTAGCGATTCCTCGTTTATTCTGAAGCCTGTTTTCGAATGCGCAGCGACCCGGGCAGCCCCACCGGGGCGGCCCATTGGGCGGCCCTGTTAGTCGTCGCCGTCTTCGGCGGATGCAACCATCGCATTGATCAGATATTCGGTCAAGTCCTCAAGCGCTACCGTTTGTTGCTCGCTGCGGGCCTCCGCCGCCGTGCCGCGCAGCGCCTTCACACCGGCCTCGCCTCTCGCCACTTCGTCCTCGCCAAGCACCACGGCAAAGGCCGCGCCGCTCGCATCCGCGCGCTTCATCTGCGACTTGAAGCTCGCGCTCTGACCGTCGGCGCTGCAATGCAAGATCACGTCGAGACCCGTATCGCGCAGACGCTCCGCCACGATGAACGCCTGCTCGCGCGCGGCTTCGCCCTGGTGGACAACGTAGACGTCGCAACCATCGTCTTCCGGCACGAGGTCTTCTTCCTTGAGCAGTTCGAGAATGCGCTCGATGCCCATGGCCCAGCCGCACGCGGCCGTCGGCTTGCCGCCCAGCTGCTCGATCAGCGGATCGTAACGGCCGCCCGCCGCGACGGTGCCCTGCGCGCCGAGCTTGTCGGTCACCCACTCGAACACGGTCAGATTGTAGTAATCGAGACCGCGCACGAGACGCGGGTTGATCTTGAACGGTATGTTGTTCGACTTGAGAATGCGCTGCAGCCCTTCGAAGTGCGCACGCGATTCTTCGCCGAGGAAGTCGATCAGCTTCGGCGCCTTGTCGGCGATCTCCTGCAGCGCGGGATTCTTCGTGTCGAGCACGCGCAGCGGGTTCGTGTAGAGGCGGCGCTTGCCGTCTTCGTCGAGCAGATCGACGTGCTGCTCGAGATACTTGATGAGCTCGACGCGATGCGCCGCACGCTCTTCGGCCACGCCGAGCGAGTTGATCTCGAGCTTGATGCCGGTGAGGCCGAGGTCGTCCCATAGGCGCTGGCACATCAGGATGATTTCAGCGTCCGCGTCGGGGCCCGCGAAACCGAGCGCCTCGACGCCCACCTGATGGAACTGACGATAGCGGCCGCGCTGCGGACGCTCGTGACGGAACATCGGGCCGATGTACCACAGGCGCTTCGGACCGTCGTAGAGCATGTTGTGCTCGATCGACGCGCGCACGGCTGCCGCCGTGCCTTCCGGGCGCAGCGTGAGGTTCTCGCCGTTGAGCGCGTCGGTGAAGCTGTACATCTCCTTCTCGACGATGTCGGTCACTTCGCCGATGCCGCGCGTGAACAGCTGCGTATGCTCGACGATCGGCGTGCGGATATTTTGATAGCCGTACGAACGAAGCATCGACTTCACCGTGGTTTCGAAGAATTCCCACAGCCCTGCCTCCTGCGGCAGGATGTCGTTCATGCCCTTCACGCCCGAGAGCTTCTCGGGCTTGCGTTTTTGTTCAGTCATTGCGTTGCGAATTGGCTTTATGCGGTTGTGCGTATCGAGCGACAAGCGATCTACATGCGAACTACGAGCGGATCGACCGGCTTGCTCAGTTCGTCGCTTCGGCCTTGCCGTACTTGCGCGCGACGTAGTCGCTCACGATCTGCTGGAATTCTTCGGCGATGTGTTCGCCGCGCAGCGTCTTCACCTTCTCGCCGTCGATGAAGACTGGCGCCGCGGGGTTTTCGCCCGAGCCCGGCAGGCTGATGCCGATGTTCGCGTGCTTCGACTCGCCCGGGCCGTTCACGATGCAGCCCATCACGGCGACGTTCATCGTCTCGACGCCCGGATACTCGTCGCGCCACAGCGGCATCTGCACGCGCAGATAGCCCTGGATCTGCGAAGCCAGCTCCTGGAACAGCGTGCTGGTCGTGCGGCCGCAGCCGGGGCACGCGATGACCATCGGAGTGAACGAGCGCAGGCCCATGGTCTGCAGGATTTCCTGGCCGACCACGACCTCGCCCGTGCGCGCACCGCCCGGTTCCGGCGTGAGCGAGATGCGGATCGTGTCGCCGATGCCCTGCTGGAGCAGCACGGAAAGCGCCGCCGTCGAAGCGACGATGCCCTTCGAGCCCATGCCCGCTTCCGTCAGGCCCAGGTGCAGCGCGAAATCGCAACGCTTCGCGAGTTCCTGGTAGACCGCGATCAGGTCCTGCACGCCGCTCACCTTGCACGACAGGATGATCTTGTCGCGACCGAGGCCGAGTTCGACCGCGCGTTCCGCCGAGCCGATGGCCGACTGAATGAGCGCTTCGTACATCACGCTTTGCGCTTCCCACGGCTCCTTGCGGGCGCCGTTCTCGTCCATCATGCGCGCGAGCAGGTCCTGGTCGAGGCTGCCCCAGTTCACGCCGATACGCACCGGTTTGTCGTACTTGATGGCCGCTTCGATCATCTGCGCGTACTGCGTGTCGCGCTTCGCGCCCTGGCCCACGTTGCCCGGGTTGATGCGGTACTTCGACAGCGACTCTGCGCAGGCGGGATAGTCGCGCAGCAGCAGGTGGCCGTTGTAGTGGAAGTCGCCGACGAGCGGCACCATCACGCCCATGCGGTCGAGCTGCTCGCGGATATGCGGTACGGCTGCCGCCGCTTCCGGCGTGTTGACCGTGATACGTACGAGCTCCGAACCCGCCTGCGCGAGTTCCTTGATCTGGATCGCGGTGCCGATGGGATCCGCGGTGTCGGTGTTGGTCATCGACTGCACGCGCACCGGCGCGTCGCCGCCGATCGTCACCAGTTGGCCGCCCCAGCGCACATGCACGGCATGCGACTTGCGGCGCGGCGCGTGGCCGCCGAGAACCGGCTCGTTCGAGCAGATCTGACTGTTGCTGGTCGAGGATTGCGTTTCGCTTTGCATCGAAAAACCCATTTACGCCTCACGCGCACTCTCGCCGGGCTAGCCGGCGGCGGCACTGCGTGAATTGAAAAAGCGTCGCGGCCGGCAATCAGACTTGCCAGGCCGCGACGCATGCCATGTCTTGATCAGGGCAGCACGAAGCGCGCGACATTGCCACGCGCCGACGCGTACTTCGACGTGTCGACCGGCTGGCCGTCGATGGTCATCGACTCGATGCCGGCCTTGTTGCCCACGGTCACCTTGAGCGGCTCGGTGCCGGTGATCTCACGCGCGTCGCTGCCGTGGATCAGCCCCGAGAACACCTCCTTGCCATCCTTCTGGCGCACGCTAACCCAGGTGTCCTGCGTCACGCGGATCGCGAACGTCGAGGTGTCAGCGCCGTTGTCGGCAGCCGCGGTCTGCGCTGCCGCTGCGGCCGGCGCGCTCGCCGCCTGGGCGCGCGCAGCGCTGGCCGCGTTGGCAACGGCCGCAGCCGGCGTGGCGCTTGCAGCGGCGGGCTTCGCCGCCTGGGGCGCCGGCTGCGTTGCTTGAGGCGCCGGTTGCACAGCTTGCGGCACCGTTTGCGGTGCACTCGCAGCGCCTTGATCGGGCGCCGCGTTCGCGTTGTCGCCCGCGTCGTTTGCGTCACCGGCCTGCGGCGCCGCGGACTGATCCGTGCCCTGCGTGGCCGAGGCATCTGCGCTGCCGGTTGCAACGCCCTGCGTCACTGTGGGCGACGATGCGCCCGTCTGCACGCTCGCGCCGTTCGCCATCGCCTTCAGGCGCGCAAACCAGGCCGACGATTCGCCACTGTTCGTGTGCCACATGGAAATCGCGAGCACCGCGATCACGATGATCGCCACCCCCCACAGCCACGACGCGCGGCGGCGCGGAGCCCGCGCGCCACTGCCGCCGAGCGAAAGCGAAACGCGGCCGCGCGGCAGATCGGAGCCCGCCGAAGCCGGCATCGACAGATCCGGCTGCGCCATGCCGCGCTCGCGGCGCAGCGCCTGCGTAAACGGCGCGGAATCGGTACCGAGCAGCTTCGCGTAGGCACGCACCACGCCGAGCGCGAACGTCGTGTCCGGCAGATGGCTGATATCGCCCGCTTCGAGTTCGCGCAGCTTCGACACCGACACCTTCAGGCGCGCCGAGACATCTTCGATCGCCCAACCCTTGGCCTCGCGCAGCTGCGCAAGACGCGCGCCGGCCGCGGCCAGCGTGTCGGGCACTGCCTGCACCGGCGAAGGTGTGGCGCCCGGCGCCGAACGACCTGCGTTGCTGTCAGTTCCGTCTGTCCCGAAAGGGTGCTGCGGCTCGCTCATCCCAAAGTCCTTGCGTCGATTCTTTTCAATACTGGAACCGGTTGGGCGCGTCCCGCCACGCCTCTACCGGATTCGCAGACCGTTTATAACAAAATGCGCGGCCAGTGTGCCGCTTCCGATCGCTTCTGCAACGTTTCTTTTACTACCGCCCACGGCCGCGCGTTTCCCCCGCACGCCGCCGTCGGCCCTCCTGATGCCGGTTCAGTGCTGAACCGGCCGTACTTCGATGACCTTGCCCGCGGCCCGGCCCGTGCGCTCAGCAAGGCGCGTGCGGTCCTTGACCTCGCCGGCGAGCTGCCCGCAGGCCGCGTCGATGTCGTCGCCGCGCGTCTTGCGCACGGTCGTGACGACGCCCGCATCCATCAGGATCTGCGCGAAGCGCTTGATCTGGTCCGATTTCGAGCGCAGCAAGCCCGACTCGGGGAACGGATTGAACGGGATCAGATTGAACTTGCACGGCACGTCACGCGTCACGGCGAGCAACTGGCGTGCGTGCTCTTCCGTGTCGTTGACGCCGTCGAGCATGCAGTACTCGAACGTGATGAAGTCGCGCGGCGCGACCTCCAGATAACGCTGGCAGGCCGCCATCAACTCGCGCAGCGGGTACTTGCGGTTGAGCGGCACGAGTTCGTCACGCAGCGCGTCGTTCGGTGCATGCAAGGAAACGGCGAGCGCCACGGGCAGTTCGGCCCCGAGACGATCCATCATCGGCACGACGCCCGACGTGGACAGCGTGACGCGCCGGCGCGACAGGCCGTAGGCGTTGTCGTCGAGCATCAGGCGCATGGCGGGCACGACCGCGTCGTAGTTCAGAAGCGGCTCGCCCATCCCCATCATCACGACGTTCGTGATGACGCGCTCGCCCTTGCCGTCACCGCCGGTCGCACGGCCTCCAGCCTCGCCCAGAAGGGAGGCGCGCAGGGCGAACTCCGCCATGCGCAGCTGGCCGATGATCTCGGCGGTGGTGAGATTGCGTGAAAAACCTTGCTTGCCGGTGGAGCAAAACCGGCAATTGACCGCGCATCCCGCCTGCGAGGACACGCACAGCGTGCCGCGGTTGTCTTCGGGGATGAACACGGTTTCGACCGCGTTGCCGTTGCCGACGTCCACGAGCCACTTGCGCGTGCCGTCGGAAGAAACGTTGTCGCTGATGATGCCGGGCATGCCGATCGTGGCGCGCCCTTTGAGCTTCTCGCGCAACGATTTGGCGAGATCCGTCATGCCGTCGAAGTCGGCGGCGTTGTACTGATGGATCCAGCGCTGAAGCTGTTTGGCGCGAAACGGCTTCTCGCCCAGGCTCTCGCAATAGGCGACGAGCCCTTGGGCGTCGAGATCGAGAAGGTTGACGGTGGAACTGCTCGTCATGTCGAATCCTGCCATTTCAGTGCGAGAGCGCGCTCACCGCCCGCGCTGCCCGGCTGCCTGCGCACCTGCGCGGCATCGGGAACTGGACGGTGAGCGTCATCGCCGTTCGCGACCCTATGCTACTACTGCAGTCAGCTCGCGCCGTGCTTAGCGCGAGTAGACGTTGACTTGCGGGAAGAAGAACGCGACTTCCACGGCTGCCGTTTCAGCGGCGTCCGAGCCGTGCACGGCGTTCGCGTCGATGCTGTCGGCGAAGTCGGCGCGGATCGTGCCCTTCTCAGCCTTCTTCGGATCGGTTGCGCCCATCAGATCGCGGTGCTTCAGGATAGCGTTCTCGCCTTCCAGAACCTGGATCACGACCGGACCCGAGATCATGAAATCGACGAGGTCCTTGAAGAACGGGCGCGCTGCGTGAACAGCATAGAACTTCTCAGCGTCGGCGCGCGAGAGGTGAACCATGCGGGAGGCAATGATCTTCAGGCCAGCGTTTTCGAAACGGCTGTAGATCTGGCCGATCACGTTCTTCGCCACTGCGTCCGGCTTGATAATCGACAGGGTGCGTTCGATCGCCATAAAAACTCCAGAAAATTAAGAGGTTACAGATTCAAATGAATCCGCAATTGTAGCATGTTCCCATGTATGATTGCGATTGAACCCTCATAGCCCGGCAAACCGGGGCAAATGAGCGCAAGCCGGGCACACACACTGCGCTGCCGTACCATTCAGAGAGGCTTAAGTTTGGCGGCATACGCTGTGCAAACATAACGGAAACTGTGTGGCAACCCGTTGAAACTCTGGGTCAGCGCACTTATCTTATGGGGGAGCGGACCGCGCACCTGCGCGCCCTCACCCACGCGTCTCACGCAAGGAGAAAGCATGAACGAGTATCCCTATAACTTCGGCCGCGGCGGCAGCGTCACCTCGGCGGAGACCCGCAACCGCGTACTGCGCAACACCTACTGGCTGCTCGCGCTGTCGATGGTGCCGACGGTGCTCGGCGCGTGGGTGGGCGTCGCGACCGGCTTCTCGCTTTTTGCCGCTACCAGCCCGGCCATGAGCCTGCTCGCGTTCTTCGCGATCGCCTTCGGTTTCATGTTCGCCATCGAGCGCACCAAGAACAGTTCGATCGGCGTGTTCGTGCTGCTCGGCTTCACGTTCTTCATGGGCCTGATGCTCTCGCGCCTGCTGTCGTTCGTCCTCGGCTTTTCGAACGGCCCGCAGCTCATCATGCTCGCGTTCGGCGGCACCGGCATCATTTTCACCGCCATGGCCACCATCGCCACGGTCAGCAAGCGCGACTTCTCGGGCCTCGGCAAGTGGCTCTTCATGGGCGTGATCGTGATCCTGCTGGCCGGCGTCGCGAACATGTTCCTGCAGCTGCCCGCGCTGATGCTCACGGTTTCGGTGCTCGCCATCGCGATCTTCTCGGCCTACATGCTGTTCGACGTGCAGCGCGTCGTGAACGGCGGCGAGACGAACTACATCTCCGCCACGCTCGCGATCTATCTGGACCTGTATAACGTGTTCACGAACCTGCTGGCCATCCTCGGCATTTTCGGCGGCAACCGTAACTAAAGTCTAATCAAAGCTTGGCGGGGCCGGATCGACGGATTCCCGCCTCTGCAAGCAAAAAGCCCATGACTGTCGTCATGGGCTTTTTTTTCGTCTATTCGTTTGGCTGCGTCGCGGGCGCGGGACTCAGAGCGCAATCCAGTCGAAACCCTCGGCTTGCGAAGCGACCCCGATTTGCGTCGCGGCATTTCCCAGAACCGCGGCCATCGCCGCGCGCGCAAGCTCCGGCGTGTTGTTCTGCTGGCTCAGATGCGCAGCGATCAAATGCCGCAGCTTCGCGCGATCGAGCCCCGCGAGAATACCGCCGGCCGCCTCGTTGTTCAGATGGCCATGCGACCCGCCGATACGCGCCTTGAGCGAAGCCGGATAGCGGCTCGCCGCGAGCATCTCGAGGTCGTGGTTGCATTCGAGCACCAGTGCGTCACAACCGCTCAGCACGTTGCTGATATGCGAGGTCGACTCGCCGACGTCGGTCAGCACGCCAAGCCGGCTCGCGCCGTCGCTGAACACGAACTGCAGCGGCTCGCGCGCGTCGTGCGGCACCGTGTAGGGCAATACGCCGAGTTCGCCGATCTCGACCGTCTCGTCGCCCCACAACACGTTGAGCTCGACGCCTGCGGCGTCGTCGGCCCCCACGGCCTGCGCCGTACCCCAGCTCATGTAGAGCGGAATCGACCAGCGGCGCGCCAGCGTGAGCGCGCTGCCGACGTGATCGCTGTGTTCGTGGGTGATGAGAATCGCGGTGAGCGCGTCGGCGGCCAACCCCGCACGGACGAGGCGCCGCTCGACTTCCTTCGCTGAGAATCCGCAGTCGAGCAGCACGCGCGTGGGCGTCGTGCCGCTGCCTGCTTCTACGACCAGTGCGTTGCCCTCGCTGCCGCTGCCAAGGCTCGCAAATCGCATATCAGCGCACGTCAGTTCAGCTGCGCGTGGAGCGCGGAGACGATACGCTGGGCGTCCGACGAGGTGTCGATGCGGCCGGTCTGGTCCACCACAGCGACCTGGGTCGAATTGCCGGACGACCGTACGGCCACGCGGTATTCCGGACCCTGATCCTTCGCGGCCTTCTTCGGATTGTAGAAGAGCTTGCCGAGCAGGCCGTCGCCCTTGAGTTCCTGCATCGAATCGGCGTAGCGCACGTAGTAGAGGCCCTTCTCGCGGTCGCGGTTGTCGACCGTGAAGTTCGTGCGGTCGAGCGCGAGGCCCACGCGCAGCCACGCGGTGTCGAACGCTTCGGGCAGGTCGAGCGTCGTACCGTCAGCACCAGCGGCGACCTTGACGCCAGCCGTCGACGGGCGCGCGTCGGTCAGCAACTGCTTGGACTGCGCGTCGGTCAGGCCGAACTTCTGCATGATCTTGGCGAGAAATGCGGCTTCGAGCGCCGGGTCGCGTGGACGCTCGACCCACTTCGACCCCGTCTTGTCCTGCCCCGTCAACACTTCTTCCATGGCGTTATGCGTGACGGAAATATCGGTTTGACCGTCCGGGCCACGCGACACCAGCACGCGGAAGCGGTCGCGCGTGCCCGACGAGTACGCGAAGTCGATCACGCGGCCGATCGTACGGCGGAACCAGTCGTCCGGAATGTTGGCGCGGTTCTCGGCCCAGTCGGTCGTCATGATGCCCGTGGACGGCGAATCGGTCGTCAGCGTGAAGCCATTTTCCGTCCAGAATTCCTGCAGCTGCGGCCAGACGTCGTCAGGCGAGCGGCCGTCCACCACGAGCCAGCGGCGGTCGCCGTCGCGCTCCACGTGCATACCGAACGGGTCCTGCGCATCCGGCACGCCGAGCGTGGCGTTGCCGGCCGGCATGACAGTGCGCTGAGCGGAGCCGCCAAGCGTAATCGTGGGCGGCGGCGCGACGTACTTCTGGTCGTTCGGCGCCGACGACAGATCCTGCGGCACATTCAGCGGCGGCGCGGTCG
>NZ_JBFRCL010000072.1:0-44100 GCF_040965695.1 Paraburkholderia sp. BR10937 | reverse complement strand
ACGCGCCGCGCAGCTTGAAGGAGAACACCGGCTGGTTGTCCTCGCGCTTGAGGAACACGGCGTTGCGCAGGCGCGCCGAGAGGTTCGGGGCGCGCTCGAGTTCGGTCTCGCGGGCAACGTCGTAGACACGCGCCGTGAGAATCTTGCGGAGATAGTCGTTTTCGTCGCGACGAGGCTGAGCGTAATCAATGGCTTCGGCGACTTCGGTGGCCTCGTTTGCTTCGGCGGTGGGGCGGCGTTGATGCACCTGCATGACGGCTCCTGTACTCACTTTCGTTTTGGCCAGGAGGCGGAAACAAAAAACCCGCCTCTTTGGGCGGGTTGTTGTCACTGCTGCCAGACGTACGCTAACCCACCATTCGTTGAATGGTGCTAATAATCAGCGCAATCGTGAAAAGGCGGCAGTTCATCCGAGCAAGGATGACCTGGGGGGCGGGCCTTGTCAATTGCTCACAATCTCGTTGATTGCAATGCACTACAAATTACGTCTTGTTTGCTACGTTTTTCGCTTGCCGTGGAGATCTCCATGGCTGGCACGCCAAAAAACGCAAAACAGCCTTGCCTCAGCTAACATGTTTCGTGAAACATTCTAGAAAACTGCATCTAACCCTTTGATTTTAAATCAGTATGCTCGATCCGATATTTTCTCTCGTCTGTTTCACGGATTCGACCCCGGTGGTGGCTCGCATACGGCCGGCGTCGCCGCTACAACAAAAAAGGGCGTCTGACGACGCCCTCCCCTGCTGCCGTTAGCCGACGTTCGCGATACTCAGGCCGCCGTCCCGGTCGTATCCATTTCCGAAGCCCACTGCTCGATGACCGCCTTCACGCGCTCGGCCAGACGTTGCTGATCGGAAGGCGCGATGCCCTTCAGGCTCAACTCCGCGCGCCCGTCGCCGAACAGCTTCAGTTCGCCCAACGCGACGCCGTCCGGTCGGTTGAACTGGACGCGGGACTGGTAGTGCGTACGGCGCGGTCCGACGCTGCGCGCGCCCGCTTCAGCCGAAGCCGCCGCCTCGAGCTTGCGCACGCTCGCCTTCCCTTCGATCACCTGCTGAAGCCAATGCTCGGCGACCGTTGCGCCGGCCCGGTCGAAGATCAGCTTGATGTTGTAGGCGTGTCCGAGTCCGACGTCCTTGCGATTCTGCGCCATTCTCTGCAGCAGATAAGGCGGCAGCGACGTGAGCGCAATCACCTTGCTGATGTGCTTCGGATCTTCGCCTACGGCCACTCCCAACTCGATCTGGTCGACGTAGACACGATCGTCGAGCAGCTTCTTCCACGCGAGCGCATCGTCGAATACCGTCTGCTCCTCGCGCTCCTTGTTGGCGTGATAGGCGCGCAGGTACAGGTTCTGGTTGTCGAGACCCTCGCGGACATCGGCGTCGATGAACTTGTCGCCGCGCGAACGCGCAGCGCGAATACGCCGCTCGCCGTCGACGATCACATATTGGCCGGGAAACGCCGCGAGTCTCGTGACCAGGATCGGCGTGATCTGCCCTTGCGTGGCAAAGCTTTCGGCCAGCTCGTCGATCGTCTCGGCGCTGTAGAACGCGCGCGGATTGTACGGATTGGAGACGACATCTTCGACCGAAATCTTTCGGACCGCATGCAGCGAAAGCGGTGCCTCGATGACTTCGGCAGGCTGGGCGGCCGGCGTGTCCGCGACGTTGGGCGCGCCCGCGTCGCGCTGCGCGATATTGACGACATCGGCTTCGGCGAGACGCTCGCCAGCCGAAACGCGCTCGGCAGCCATGCCTGCGCGGACCTTGCTGGTGAAATTCAGCTTAGCGGCCATCGACCATCTCCTCTTCTTCATCCTGAACCAGCGCGATGATCTCGTTGTAGACGGCGCTGATTTCGTCCTTCGCGACTTTCGTCCCGCGCACGCCGCGCACGTCGAAGACGGTGCGGCCGAGCGCTGCCGTCTGGCGATAGAGCTCTCGCTGTTTGATGGTTGCCGAAAATACGCGGACGTTGCTCTCGGCAAGGATGGCGCTCATCTGCGTGTGCAGGAGCGTCTTCGAATTAGATTTATTCAGCAAAATTGCGAATTTTCCGGCCGGGTTGGCCACGCGGGTTCGCTCGACCAACTCCATCATCCCTTCGCTACTCCAGATGTCGATCGGCGACGCATCCGTCGGAATGACAGTGGCGTCGGCGACGGCAAGCACTCGTGCGGTAGTCAGATCGTTGATATTGGGCGGGCAGTCGACGATGACGACGTCGTAGTCGTTCGCCAACGCGGCGATCTCCGGCCCAATCATCTTCTCCAGCTTGTGAATGCTGCCGACGCGGAACGGCAGAGGCGTTTCGGGACCTGCCGCTGCACACCAACTCATGCAAGATTGCTGACCGTCGGCATCGGCGACGTAGACCTTATAGCCTTCCGCCTGAAATGCCCCAGCCAGATTCATGCTGGTGGTGGTTTTGCCAACCCCACCTTTTTGGTTCGCTACGGCTATCACGAGACCCATTCGTTTCTCCATGCAATTGTTCAACAGCGGACGAGCCTCCGAGGCGCACTCTCCACGTGGAGACTCCAGCAAGTCATTCGAGAGTCTAATGGCAACTTAAAGTAAATTCTAGGATTTCCGTCTCAGACGTTGTCAGTTCACAACCAATTGGTCGAACGGATAAGGATTGGACGCACCGGAGAAGGTTGGCGAGCGGGCGGATTGACTGGATTGCGATATTTCAACGACAGTGAAAGCCGATCTCCACGTGGAGATCGCAGACTGCTGCCATCGTGGATGCCGAGCCCGCGCGCTCGTAGCTCAATTAGACACAAGATCTTTGCACAGTCCTGTAATGCGTTTGTGACGGTGGGGAGGGAGAAGGTTTGAATTGGGAGGAAGCACCGGAGCAGTATTTTCCCGCGGAGGGCGTTGAGGGCTATCGAGCAAATCTCCACGTGGAGAGTCATCGGCTTGACCTCAATTTGCCCCTCGCTGTGAGTGCGCAGTGACTGAGCCAGAAACGATCAGCCTGTACGGGTAGCCAGCGAATCTCCACGTGGAGATTCAGCAATCGCCATTCGAGAAAAATACTAGCGCGTGAGTAGCTGGTATCCAGGATGGCAGGATGGGTTGTCACAGCAAGCGAGTACTGTCCACTACGAGTGAGTCTGCGAACCTGTACATTCAGGATTATTTAAAGCAGCGACTCTCCACGTGGAGATCAACGCGAACAGCACCAGGTAACCAAGCGGCATCAGCAGCGTGCTGCGAGCCGAGACGAATCACGAATATCACTCCGCGGCACTCAAGCAGTCGAAGCCGGGCCCACCACGAAGAAATCCACCCTGTCTAACAAGCAGAAGAATCAGAATATATATTTAGCTACGATTTCTACGTCGTTATATTTAGCCAAATTTCCTTGCCCGAGGCCCGTGTGTCCTCACAGCGAATCGCACAAAAAAAACGGCGGCCGAAGCCGCCGTCCCGCTTCTTCGATCGCCTTCACTCGTCTCGCGCTTTCAACGCAAGATCGATTTCCGCAGCCTGCAGGCCTTCGCCCCCAGCGGGCGCCTGTTGTCCGCTCAAGAGGAATTCGAGCAGATCGGCAGCAGTCGGTTGGCCCCAGGTGTCGAGCACCACCCAACGGAAGAAGTTCGTCGACGCCATCTTGCTCGGCACCTTCGCCGTCGACACCTTGAGCTTGTCCATGCCGACCGTCTCGTTATAGCGCTTGATCAGCGCAGTCTGGTCGTCGTACTCGAGCTCATTGAAGTAGGCGCGCGCCTCATTGATCTTCGCGGCGATATAGCGGTCCTTCACCTGATCCTGACTTTCGCGCGCGCGGCCAGCGTCGGCGGCGGGCGAGGCGGCATTCGCACCGGGCAACTCGTAGCCCTCGGTCAGCGCCTTGCGGAAATACGCCGCCACGTTGGCGAGCGGCGCCGAATTTTTCTGCGCCACCCGCGCCGCGGTATAGGCCACCGCCGTGCGAATCTTGTCCTCGCCGTACTGCTTGAGCAGGCGCCGCGCCTCGGAAACCGGGATGCTGAACTTCGACATCTCGCCGATCAGCAGCGTTTCGTTTGCCCGCAGTTCCTGGGACGGATCGGTCTCCGGCTTGCGGGTCACACGGAACTGCAGGGCGACGACCGAGCGTCCCACCTTGTGCTCGATGAGCTCGAAATTGTGATCCGATATCTCGTTGACTTCCTTGATGCAGGGCACCAGCACTCGGCTCTTGAACTGCTTGTAGAGCTTGTACGATTGCGCCGAAGTATCTTGCCCAAGGATCAGGTCGCGCAGCGTCGCGAGCGGAAAGCGCGCCGTCACACCCACGGCCTCGTAGCGAACGACGTTCTCCCACAGCGCGAGCGAATGCGCCTTCCTGAACTGACGCGTGATGCGCATATCGATCATCGCGTAGATTTCAGGATTGAGCAGTTCGCCGCGAATCTGTTCGGAGAAGGTGTAGCGCAATACCGATCGCTCGAGTTCGGCGCCGGCGAGCAAACCGGAGGCCTTCCAGATGCTGCGTTTGTCCTGCGTGAGGTAGTCCCAGTTGACGACCGTGCTGATGAGCGAGTTGATCGTTTCCTTGACGTACTCGGTGTTGTTACTGTTCAGATCGACGTCCTGGGAGAGGGCGGAGATCGTGATCTCGAACGACGAGCGGCCGCGGTCGAGGGAATCCTGGCGAATGGCGTTCTTGATCAGCGAGCTGAACATCTTGCGCTGCTGCAGGCTGATCGATCCGGACTTCGGAGCGATATGAATCGCCGGAACGGCCTTGCGGAACAGATCAGGCGGCTGGCCTTGCTGGAATACGAGTGCACCTTGTTTGTCGGCGTCGCCGGCTTCGGCCTTTTTTCTTGCCATATGACCCACGTTGAAAGGGAACCTGGTCGGTTGGTAACTGTATACCAAGCGACCAGGTGACTCAAGGCCGCAAACGCAATCGTGACGCGGCACGACACCCAAGCGCGAAGAGCATTGACAGCCGCTGATTCTCTGCCTCGACGGCCACCGCGAAGCGCTCCGCAGCGCTCAGAGCAGATCCCGCGCATGAACCCATAACTGGTGACCTTTGTATCGCCGAACCCGGAAACGCGTCCCATAGCTCGTGACCTTTAGGCAGGATGTGAGTACTCACTCAGTGAATTGAGCCTCGACAGGTAGCCATCCATGGGATTTTTCATGTGGCTAGTCGGGCTGTAGCTCGGAGCAGGTGGGCCAAGCGAAGCCACGTTCCTGACGCCCATAAATGGTGACCTGAGCTGGCTCCCATAGATGGCTACCCACACGGGGCAAAATGCGGCTCCGGAGATCCGCGAATCAGCAGTTGCCCCCATAGCTGGTGACCCATACCGGATCCCATAGGCTGTTACCTTGGTCGAGCTGGCGTCTCCACATGCAAGGATTCATGCGGGGGAGCCGATTCGCCGCTCGATGACGCAGGAATTCCTCTCCCGCGAAGCCACCATATCTGGTTACCCAAGCCGATTCCCAAAGACGGTTACCTGAATCCAGGCGAGCAGGCCTCTAAAACGCCTTCAGGAAAGGCGCCCGTCCCATAAGCGGCGACCTTCCATGACTCCCATAAACGGCGACCTGAAGGCAAAACCGCTCCTTTTCCCATAGTGGGCAACCTTCCCCCCATATCCACAACCCGTAAACCCCATGCCCGGCTACCGAAGTCCCATATCCACAACCCCGAACTCCCATACCCGGGACCGCAAATCCCATAACACGCCACCAAATCGGCCGCAAAGCCTTGCCTGGTAAGGGTTTGAGGCGCCTAAAGGTTTACTAAAGTTGTTAAAGCGTAAAAGGTAAACACTGAAACACGCGTTCGATGAGAAAGACGTCTCCCAAAACCGGGGACCTTAATGCATGTGAGTGGTCACCAACCTCCGTAACCCCATTCCTGGTTACCTAGCCGGTCTATCAATGCTCTGCGGGCACCATAGAGCATTACCTAAGCCCCCTCTTCTTGAGAATCAACATTTAGAGCGCTAAGCATCTCATTGATTTGATGGAAAAAAGACTCTAATGGTCTCCGCCTATGGTGCTGTTCTTCGCTCAAAGGTAACTGCCTATGGGATCGGCTCAACTGCTACAGAACCCTGCGGAACACGGCCACGAAGCGTCCTGCCCGCCCTGGACGCCCACTCAATCCAGGTCGCAGGAACTAGCAACCTGGAGAACGCACGCGTGAGCCAACCGTTCTTCCCATTTCCGGTTACCCACCTCAGGTCACCAAATATGGGATCAGCCAAAGGTCCACATGAGCGGCGACCCAAAGCGATCCCGGAAAGCTCGGAGGAAACCGGGCAAGGTGCACTGCACAAAGACCACCGGTGACCTACGGGCCGCCGAGTACCCCGATCTCAGTCTGAATTCGCGGGAAAGGTCACCGCGGCCGCGGTGTGCTGCGGCAGGCAATCGCTGCGGTACACGTCCGCGAGACGCTGCTGCGCGGCTTCGATATCGGCGGGATAGTTCTCGTTGTCCTCGTTCGGTTCGTAGCCTACCGCCTCGAGTTCCTTGAGTTCCCGTATCAGGTCCGTATGCGTGACCTCGTGGGCCGGTTTGACGAACGGGTAGCTGTGGCATTCCTGCTGAGTCAGATGCGGCGCGGCGACCGCACTTACGCTCAACGCTCCCACAAACGGCACCCATACGAACTTCAGCCATGACCTCATGATGAATCCTCCTTTTGATGAACCCGCAACGAAATGACAAAGCGCAAACGCGCGAAAAAGCGGATTCGAGGATAAGGAGATGCCGATGCAGGATCGGGCTCAGCCGGATGACAGAAGGTTCATCTACCCCACTCGCGCGTGACGCGAGACCTCGCGTACGCACGAATTGACAAAATGACAGGTTCACGTCACGCGCCAGTAAGAACATGACGCGCTCTTCATTGCCGTGATGCCGTTGTGTCGGGGGCGCGCCTCTATGATGGCCAGGCTCGAGCGCATCCGCGTTCGTGGGTTCGCCAGTGAGTCGGCGAGGCGACCATTCATTGCCATCGGGGGTAGCCATGTCAGTCTGCGAGAAAGCACCGCGCGCACGCGCGCCGGCCTTGCCCGACTCGGGGCCCTGCATGCGAGGCGCGCGATGAACCTGCCCGCCTGGGTGGCGCTCGGGCGTGGCCTGTTCGTTCCGGCGTCGTCGCGGGCGGCGCCGGACGTGCGGGACACTGGCCGCGACCACTGGCAGACGACCACGTTCCGCTGGTTCACCGCGTATGCAGCGATCTTCTCGCTCGCGTTCATGGCGCTGCTCGGCGTAATCGAATACTCGGTGACGCGCGCGATGATCCGCGAGACCGACAGCGGCCTGCGCTGGCAACTGCGCTACTTCGATTCGCGCAGCGACGCGAGCCTCGCCGGCGCCATCGACGCGCGCCTCAGACGCCCCGACCGGTTCGACAACTTCTACGGCCTGTTCGCGCCGGACGGGCGCTGGCTCGCCGGCGATATCCGCACGATACCCACGGGTCTTGCGCTTGGACACTACGGCCAGTCGCACGAGCACACGCGCGGCCAGACGTTTGCGCCCGATCCCGGCTCCGCGCGATCGTCCCTGCGCGCCATGGGCGAGATTCGACCCGATGGTGCGCGCCTCGTCGTCGCGCGCACGCTCTCCGACGTGCGCCACGTTCATGACGAACTGATGAAGGCGTTGATCGGCGGCGGTCTCCTGTGTCTGACCGGCAGCCTGTGCGCCGGACTCGTGCTGAGCATGCGGCAGATCCGGCGCGTCGCCCAGATCAAGCGCGCCACGCGACGCATCGCGAACGGCGACCTCGCGATGCGGCTGCCGGTCGCCGGGCGCGACGAACTCGACATGCTCGCGCATCTCGTGAACCGCATGCTCGACGAAGTCGAGCGCCTGGTGGGCGAGGTGAAGAGCGCCTGCGACGGCATCGCCCACGATCTGCGCACACCGCTCACGCGCTTGCGCCTGCGCCTCTCGCACGCCGCCGAAGCGATGGAGCAGCGCGGCGAGGCGGTACTCGCCGGCGTGCTGGTTGGCGCGCGAGGGGAGGCCGATGCCGTGCTCGACCGTTTCTCTGCACTCCTGCGCATTTCGGAGATCGGCGCCATCGATCGCCGCCGCGGTTTTGCGAGCGTGGCCTTGGCCGATCTCGTCCACGAGCTCTGCGAACTCTACGCCCCGCTTGCCGAGGAAAAAGCCATCGACATGTACGCCAGCGTCGCGCCGGTCGAACCCATTCACGCCGACCGCGCGCTGCTCTTCGAAGCGTTGAGCAATCTGCTCGACAACGCCATCAAATTCGCACCGCGCGGCGGCGCGGTGCAGGTCGAGTTGCGCACGGGCTCATGCGGACCGCAGCTCGCCATCGCCGACAACGGACCCGGTATCGCGCCCGGCGAACGCGCCGCGGTGCTGGGGCGTTTCTATCGCAGCGAGCGCACCCGCCACCTCCCTGGCACCGGCCTCGGGCTCGGCATCGTCTCGGCGATCGTGCGGCTGCACGATTTTCGCCTTGCCATTGACGCGGCGAATCCGGGGACGATCGTCACGATCGACTGCTGGACGCATCAGGCGCGCCACGGCCACGCGGGCCCGTAAGCGATGAGACTCCTGCTGTGCTCGTCATCGGCTGCCGAGCGAAGTTACCTTTACAAGGCGTTGAGCGAGAGCCTGAACAGCGTCGAGGTCGCCGACAACGTCGAGTACGCCGTCTATCTCGCGTCGCAGGAGCCGTTCGATACGGTGTTCCTCTGCGCTGCCGCGTCCGAGGCGCACGATGACATCGCCAGCGCGCTTGCGGCCTTCACGCGTTTGCCCGACGCGCCGGCGATCGTCGTTGCGCTCGCGCGCGCGACGCCCGCGGACTGCGCGCGCCTGCTGCGCGCGGGTGCCGATGCGTGCTTCGTGCAGCCCTGGTCCATTATCGAAATTCAGGAGCGCATGCTCGCGCTGCGCCGTGGCGCGCTCGTTCACGCGAGCGCACCGCTCGTGCGCCTCGACCCGTCCACGCGCGACCTCGTGGAGGGTATCCGGCGCGTGCCGCTCACCACGCGCGAGTATCTGCTCGTCGAATGCCTGCTGCGCCATGCGGGCGCGCCCGTCGCGCGCGAGCAGCTGATTCGCTATGCGTGGCCCGACAAAGCCGACGTCGAGCCGTCGAGCGTGAACCTCGTCGTGTCGCGTCTGCGGCGCAAACTCGCGTCGCACGGCGCGCATGCGAACGTCGAGACGGTGAACCGCTACGGCTATCAACTCGATCTGCACGCGCGGGAGCCAATCATCGGCGTAATCGATACGTAAGCGCCAGGGCACCGGGCTTGGCCGTATTGCCGTTGCAACCTTAAATTTAATTTCATGAAAGGTATCCCGGTGCGGCGCGGGCGCGACGGTAAACTCGAGGCTCCTGAATAGTCGTGCCGCCGGCACGACGGAGTGCGAGAAAGATGAGTCAGGTGCGCGTTTTGACGGTGGAGGACGATGCCGTCACAGCCAACGAGATCGTCAGCGAGCTGACGCAGCGCGGCTTTGCGGTCGAATGGGTCGATAACGGCCGCGACGGCATGGCGTGCGCGATGAGCGACGAATACGACGCCATTACGCTCGACCGCATGCTGCCGGGCGTGGACGGTCTCTCGATCCTCACGGCCATGCGCACGGTCGGCATTCAGACGCCGGTGCTGATGCTGAGCGCGCTTGGCGACGTCGACGAACGCGTGCGCGGCCTGCGCGCGGGCGGCGACGATTACCTCACCAAGCCTTTCGACCCCGAAGAACTCACCGCACGCCTCGAGGTGCTGCTGCGCCGCCGCCAGGCCGCGAGCGTCGCTCGCGAGACCGCGCTGCGCGTGGGGCCGCTCGAACTCGACCTCATTTCGCGCAAGGTGCGCCGCGACGGCGAAGAAGTCGTGCTGCTGCCCACCGAGTATCGCGTGCTCGAATTCATGATGCGCCATGCAGGCAAGACCATCACCCGCACCATGCTGTTCGAAGCCGTGTGGGGCTACCACTTCGATCCGGGCACCAACCTGATCGACGTGCACATGGGCCGCCTGCGCAAGAAAATCGATCCGCCGGGCGTGCCGCCGCTGATTCAGACCGTGCGCGGCTCCGGCTACATTCTCGGATAAACCGCTTTGTCGAGTCGTTCTCCTTCCGTCGCGTCCGCGCCGTTGCGCCGGCGCTGGCCCACTACGACATTCCGCTGGCTGTGCGCCTACACCGCGCTGTTCGGCGTCTTTCTTACGCTGCTGGTCGGCTTCATCGCGTGGACCGCGAGCACGACGATCGAGCGCGACGCCGATTCGATCATGGGCTGGCAACTCATCTACTTCGATTCGATTCCCGATGCGCAGTTGCCCGAGGCGATTCATCAGCGGCTCGAACACGAGCGCATGCACGTCAATTATTGTGGACTCTTTACGAGTGACGGCCGCTATGTCGCGGGCGACCTGCTCGCGCCGCCGCCGCACCTGACCTACACGCGCGAAGGCAGCACGCACGCCCATACGGTGAGGCTGCTCGATCGCGACGTTTCGCCCGTGGTCCGCGCCATGGGCGAGGTGCGGCCGAGCGGCTTGCGCCTCGTCGTCGCGCGCGACATGACGAGCGTGCTGCGCATTCGCAAGATCATGGTGCGCACGCTCGCTGCGGGCGCCGTGCTCGCGTTGCTTGCGGCCGCAGCAGGCGGCCTCGTGCTCGGCATGCGCCAGATCCGGCGCGTAAGCGAAATCCGCCAGGTGACCGAATGCATCGCGCGAGGCGACCTCGATCGGCGCCTGCCCGTGGGCGGAGACGACGAGCTCGATATGCTCGCCCATCTCGTGAACCACATGCTCGACGAAGTGGAGCGGCTGATGGGCGAAGTGAAGGGCGCTTGCGACGGCATCGCGCACGACCTGCGTACGCCGCTCGTGCATCTGCACACGCTGCTCGCGCGCGTGGCCGAGCGCGACAGCGTGCGCGGCGACGCCGTCGGTGCGGTGCTGCTCGATCAGGCACGCACCGAAACCGGCCAGTTGCTCGAACGCTTCCGCGCGCTGCTGCGGATCTCCGAGATCGGCACGCTGCAACGGCGCGGCGGCTTCGCGACCGTCGACCTGCGCGAACTGGTACAGGAACTCGCCGACCTCTACGAGCCGCTCGCCGAGAGCCGTGAACTCGAATGGCGCATCGCGGCCGAGCCCGTCGCCGAGATTCATGGCGACCGCGCGCTGCTGTTCGAGGCGTTCAACAATCTCATCGACAACGCCATCAAGTTCGCGCCGCAAGGCGGCGTGGTGAGCGTGACGCTGCGCTCGACGCCGCTCGGCCCCTTGCTCGAAGTGGCGGACAACGGTCCCGGCATTGCGCCTGGCGAGCGCGCGGCCGTCCTGCAGCGCTTCTATCGCGGCGAGGCGGTGCGTCATATCGCCGGCTCGGGCCTGGGGCTTTGCGTCGTGGCCGCCGTGCTGCGCGTCCACGATTTCGCGCTGCGTATCGACGACGCACGCGAACTGGCGGGCGAAAAGCCTGGTGGCCCGGGTACGCGCATGAGCGTGGAATGTTGGCCGCGCTCGCTCGCCTGACACCTCCCGTCCAGCCGTCGAGCACACTCGCCGTCATGCGCATCCTGCTCATCTCCCCGAATCACGCCGAAGGCGCCTGGCTGCAGAAGGCCCTGCAGGAGAGCGCGCATAGCCTGCAGCGCGCGGAAGATCTGCGCGACGGGCTTTTCGTCGCCGGAGAGGAGCCATTCGATGCGGTGATCGTCATGGCGCTCGACGGCGCGCTGCTGCCTGCACTGCACGGCATCCTGCCCGGGCTCGCCAGGGTCGCGGCTGGCGCGACGATCATCGCCGTGCTCGGCATCGAAGCGAACGCGAGCGAGCGCTCGAAGGTGCTGCGCGCGGGCGCCGACGCGTGCTTTCGCTACCCGTTCTCGTTCATCGAAATGCACGAGCGCATGCACGCGCTATTGCGCACCACGGCGGCGTGCGGCGGCCTCGTGCAGGGCGTACAGTCCGCGCCGGCCGCAAGCGGCGCACAGCCCGTCCAGAACGCGCCGCAGCTCGATGCCGGTACGCGCGAGATCGTGGAGGGTGCGCGCCGCGCGGAGCTCACGCGTCGCGAGTACCTGCTCGTCGAATGCCTGCTGCGTCAAACCAATGTGCCCGTGCCGCGCGACCAGATGATCCGCTACGCGTGGCCCGAGAAGGACGACCTCGACGCTTCGACCGTCAACCTCCTCGTTTCGCGGCTGCGGCGCAAGCTCGCGCGCGAGCGCATCGAAGCGCGCATCGACACCATCAGCCGCTACGGCTATCAACTGACCTTGCCGACGTTCGACTGACTCGCCGCGCTGAGGTAACCGTTTGTGGGAACCGGTTACCTATCCGCGTCCGGACGCGTGAGTTTGTTAACATCGAAAAGCAAACGGCACGCTGAGCGCGTGCCGTTCACCTGTGCCTGAAAAGCCCCGTCTGTCGTGCTTAGTGCGCGTAGAGCGTGGAGTTCAGGTACGCAAGCTGGCCGTCCTGCTCCGCCTGAACGAGCTCGTGGTACACCTCGGCGCGGGTCTTTTCATGGACCGCTTGCCCATAAGGGGGTACCCATGCTCCGGGCGCAACGGTGGGGGCCGTGTCGTTCGCCGCGACCTGGGTGGCTGCCGCGGGCTGGCTGGCTTGCGCGCCGGCCGCTGGTGCCGAAGTCTGTGCGAAAGCGGACGTGGTGGCGACGACACCGGTGATTGCAGCGATGATCATGAGAGCCTTCATGTGACTATACCTCCAGGGGTGAGATCGGTTAGCCGGTTAGCGAATGCGATAAATCGCATCCCGGTGTGAGTAGAATAGTTAGGTCACCCTATCGAACCCGATGCAGCACCATGAAGAAATGTTTATCGGCGCGAGAGGATTCGGTGAAAGTAAAAACCCCGCGCGCAGGCGGGGTTCGAGCGGCGATCAATGCGGCTACGGCCGCGCCAGATGCGTTCAGGAAGCCGCCTTCCCCTCGTGCAGATCCTCCGTGCTCCAGCCGCCGCCTATCGCCTGTATGAGGCCCACAGTGGCATCGAGGCGCCGCGTGTCCAGTTCCAGCGAGGCAATCTGCGTGGAGAGTTCGGTCGTTTGCGCCGTCACGACGTCGAGGTAGCTCACCACGCCGTCGCGGTAGCGCGACATCGAAAGCGTGAGAGTGCTTTGCGCGGCGGCGAGCGCCTCATCTTCGCGCTGTGCTTCGTCGCCGAGATGGTGCAGCAGCGCGAGGTTGTCTTCGACCTGCTGGAACGCACCCAGCACCGTGGCCTTGTACTGCGCCCCGTTTTCGGCGAGCTTCGCCTGCGCGCCGCGCACGACCGCCGCACGGCGCCCGCCGTCGAAGATCGTCATCATGAGCGTGGGACCGATCGACCACATCTCGTTGGGCGCGACGATCCACGGCGAGAAGGTGTCGCTCTGGAAGCCGCCGTCGAGGCCGAGCGAAAGATCGGGGAAGAACGCGGCCTTCGCCACGCCGATCTGGGCGTTGGAGGCGGCGACGCGCCGCTCCGCCGCAGCGATGTCGGGCCGCCGCTGCAGCAGCGCCGATGGCAGTCCCGCGGGCAGATTCGGCAAGTGCGGACGGATCGTGTCCGGGGCGACGTTGAACTGCGAGGCCGGCACGCCGATGAGTGTGGCGATGGCGTGCTCGTAGAGCGCACGGCGGGCGCTCACGTCGTCGGCTGCGGCCTGCGCCGAGGCGAGCTGCGTTTTCGCGCGTGAGACGTCTAGCGACGAAGCGATGCCGCCGCGATGGCGGCTCTCGGTCAGCTCCAGCGCGTGACGATAGGCGGCGATGGTGTCGTCGAGCAGCTTCGACTGCTGGTCGAGACCGAGCAGGTCGAACCACGTGGTGGCGAGCTTCGCCTGCAGGCTCAGTTGCAGCGAAGCGATATCGGCCTCGCTGGCGACGCTCGAGGCCTCGCCTGCCTTCACCTCGTTGCGCACCTTGCCCCACAGATCGAGGTCGTAGCCGATACCCACGTCGAGCGTGTTCGAGTTGTACACGTTGGGCTGAGCCGAGCCGCGCAGCGGGCGCAGCGCCGACTGGCGCTCGCGCGACACGTTCGCCTCCGCGCCGACGGTCGGCAGCAGGGCCGAGCGCGCCTGCGCGACGAGCGCATCGGCTTCGTCGTGACGCGCGAGCGCTGCGGCGACATTCGGATTCGCCTTCGCCACCTGCGGTTCGAGCTGATTCAATACGGGGTCGTCGAACGCACGCCACCACCCGTCGCGCGGGAGCTGGTCCGCTGGGCGTGCCGTCTGCCAGTCGCCCGCTTCCTTGAAGTGCGTGGGGATGGCCGTGGCGGGCGCATGATACGTGGGCGCGAACGAGCACGCCGAGAGCAGCAGGGCCGCTGCAAGCGCAACGGCGCGCAACGTGTGCGCAGGCACGGACTGCTTAGCCATGCGCACGCTCCGGGTCGTGCATGGCCGCGGTTTGCGTCGATTGTGCACCTTGAGCGTTGGTGGCCGCGAGGCGTACGAGGTCGCCGCTCGCGAGCGAATCCGGCGGATTGTCGATCACGCGCTCGCCCGCATGCAGGCCGGAAGTGATCTCCACGCGCGTACCGAGATCGGTGCCGATGGTCACATCGCGCAACTGCACGTGCTGATGTGCGTCCGCGACGGCGACTTGCATGCCGTTTGCGCGGAAAATCAGCGCGCTTGCGGGCACGAAGAGCGCGTGTGTGTCGCCCGGCATGGCGAGATGGACTTCGGTGTACTCGCCGGGGAAGAGCAGGCCTTGCTGGTTGTCCACGGCGAGCTGCACGAGCATCGTGCCCGAAGCGGGCGAGATCGACCCGTCGGTGTCCACGAGCTTCGCGTCGAACTTCACGCCGGGGCGTTCGGGCACGGTGAGCGTGGCGTGCATGCCGGGCTTGATCGAGGCCGCGTCGCTTTGCGGCACGCTCACGTACACGCGCAACTGGCTCGCATCGGAGACGGTGAAGAGATCGGGGCCGCTGCCGCTGCCAGCGTCGATCAGCGCGCCCACGTCGGTCTTGCGTGCGGTGACGATGCCATCGAACGGGGCCGTGATGCGCTTGAACGATTCGAGCGCCTCGAGCCGCCGCACGTTGGCTTCGTTCGCCTCCACGGTGGCTTGCTTGGCGATCAGGTCGGAGGTTTTCTCGTCGGCCTCCTGCTGCGAGACCGAGTCCTGCTTGAGCATCTCGATCCAGCGCTTCGCCGTGGTGGCGGCGAGCCTTTCGTTGGCGACGGAGTTCTGCAGATCGGCGCGCGCCTGCTGAAGCTGCTGGTCGAGGTCGGGCGTGTCGATCACGCCGAGCAGTTGGCCCGCCTTCACGTGCGTGCCGATGTCGGCATACCACGCGTGCAGATAGCCGGACACGCGCGCATAGATCGGCGCGGTGATGTAGGCGGCGAGGCGCCCCGGCAGCACGAGCGGCTCCGATGCCGGGCTCGCTTGCGGCTGCACGGTGGCGACGGTGGGAATGGCCTGCGCGTCGGTCCACGTGGCGAGTTCCTGATGCGCGTGAACGCGGCTGAAGATGCCGCCGGACACGATGCCGGCCGCGACCATCAACGCGATGGCGGCAGTGGATTTCAGGTGGCGCAGCGGCTGCGGCGAGGCGATGTCGATTTCAGTAGACATGGGCTTCTCCCGATTCGAGGGCAGGTTGATCCGTGGATGATTCGTCATGCTTGCTATCGCCGTTGCGGCGGCTTTCGCTACTTTGGCCCTTGTGCACGAGGCTGAACACCACCGGCACGAACAGCAGCGTCGCGCAAGTCGCGCAGAGCAGGCCGCCGATCACGGCGCGTCCGAGCGGCGCGTTCTGCTCGCCGCCGTCGCCCATGCCGAACGCCATCGGCGCCATGCCGATGATCATGGCGAGTGCGGTCATGAGCACGGGGCGAAAGCGCGTGAAGCCCGCTTCGAGCGCGGCGTGCATGGCGTCGCCCGTGACGGTGAGACGCTCGCGCGCGAACGACACCACGAGAATGCTGTTCGCGGTCGCCACGCCCATGCAGAGAATCGCGCCGGTGAGCGCCGGCACGGAGAGCGGCGTGTGCGTGGTGAACAGCATCCAGACGATGCCCGCAAGCGCGGCGGGCAGGGCGCTCACGATCACGAACGCATCGCTCCACGAGTGGAAGTTCACGACGATCAGCAGATAGATGAGTCCCACCGCACCGGCGAGACCCAGCAGAAGACCCACAAACGCGCTGTTCATGGTCTGCACCTGGCCGCGCATCGTGAGCGTCGAACCCTTCGGCAAGTCCTTCACGGTCGCGTGAATCACCTTGTTGATCTGCGAGGAGATGGCGCCGAGATCGAGGCCCTGGGTGGTCGCATAGATGTCGTAGAGCGGCTCGATGTTGTAGTGCGAGACGACCGCGTCGCTCACGCCGCGCGTGATCGTGGCAATGCCGCCGAGAATCTGCGCACCGCCGCTCTTGCCCGTCACCGGCAGGTTCTGCAAGTCGGAGAGCGTGGTCATGCGGTACTGCGGCGTTTGCGCGACGATCGGGTAGGACACGCCATTCTTCGGATTGAGCCAGTAGGTGGGCGACACCTGGCTCGTGCCCGACAGGCTCGCTACCACGGAATTGGTCACGTCCTGCTCGGTGATGCCGAGTTCGTCGGCGCGCGAGCGGTCGACGGCAACCGTGAGTTGCGGATAAGTCGATGCCTGCTGGATGCGTGGGTCGGCAATGCCGGGAATCCGCGCGATCCTGTGCAGCAGTTCGTTCGCGTAGACCTTGTTCGCGGCCTGGTTCGGTCCGCTCACCTGCACGTCGATCGGCGCGGGCGAGCCGAAATTGAGGATCTGGCTCACGATATCGGCAGGCAGGAAGGAGAACGTCGTGCCCGGAAAGCGGCGCGGCAATTCCGTACGCAGTTCGCGCACGTACTGCGCGGTGGGTGCGTGCGACTTGGCGAGCGAGATGAGAATGTCGCCATCCTGCGGCCCGATCGTGCCGCTGTTGTTGTAAGTCAGGTTGATGCCACTGTTCGGCAGTCCGATATTGTCGATCACGCTGGTGAGCTGGTCAGGCGGAATCGCTTCACGAACGGAGTCCTCGATATGGTCGAACAAATCGGCGGTTTCCTCCACGCGCGTGCCGATGGGTGCGCGCACGTGCAGTGCGATTTCGCCGGAGTCGATATCGGGGAAGAAGTTGCGGCCAAGGAACGGCGTGAGCGCGAACGAAAGCGCGACGATCGCGAGAAAGCCCACGACGAAGGGTCGCGGGTGCGTGAGCGCGAGACCGAGTACGACGCGATAGCCCGCGCGCACGCGTTCGAAGCGACGCTCGAACGCGCGTTGAAACAGCACGAGCGGATTGCGCGTGGGGGACGCGTGGTCGTGCGCACCATGCGGTGCCATGACGGCGGCCAGTTCGCCCGAGGCGTGACCTTGCGAAGCGTGCGGTTTGAGCAGATAGCGTGCCATCATCGGCACGAAGGTGCGCGAGAGCACGAACGAAGCGATCATCGCGAAGATCACGGCTTCGGCCATCGGCACGAACAGGAAGCGCGCAATGCCGTCGAGCAGCAGCATCGGCACGAAGACGATGCAGATGCAAAGCAGCGAAACGAGCGCCGGCATGACGATTTGCGCCGCGCCGTCGAGGATCGCGCTGCGCACGTCCTTGCCCTGCTCGAGGTGCCAGTTGATGTTTTCGATCGTGACCGTCGCGTCGTCCACGAGTATGCCGACCGCGAGCGCGAGGCCACCGAGCGTCATCACGTTGAGCGTTTCGCCGCACGCGGCGAGCCCTGCGATCGCGGCGAGCACGGCGAGCGGAATCGAGGCGGCGATGATGAGCGTCGAGCGCCAGCTGCCGAGAAAGAGCAGGATCATCGCCGAGGTCAGCGCGGCCGCGATCAGGCCTTCGCGCGCCACGCCGCTGACCGCGCCCTTGACGAACACCGACTGGTCGGAGAGTGCCACGAGCTTGAGCCCCGGTGGCAAGGACTGCTCGATGAGCGGCAGCTTCGCCTTCACGCCGGCGATGATGTCGAGCGTCGAAGCCGAGCCGTTCTTCATGATGCTCATGAGCACGGCGCGGTGGCCGTCCACGCGCACGATATTGCTTTGCGGCGGATAGCCGTCGCGTACGTGGGCCACGTCGCGCATGTAGATCACCGTGCCATCCACGGTCTTGATGGGTAGCGCGTTGAGCTGATCGATCGTGAGCGGGCTGTTGTTCAGGCGTACGTTGTATTCGTAGCGGCCAATCTTCTGTGTACCGGCGGGAATGATCTGGTTCTGCTGGGCGAGCGCGGTCGCCACATCCTGCGCCGACAGTTTTTTTGCCTGCAATGCTTGCGGGTCGAGGTCGATCTGTACCTCGCGCACTTTACCGCCGTAAGGCGTGGGAATGGCGACGCCCGCGACGGAAAGGAGTTGCGGACGGATGAAGTTGGTCGCGTAGTCCGCGAGCTTCTGCTCGTCGAGCGTATTGCTCGTGAGCGCGAGCTGCAGCACCGGCACCGTGGACGCGTTGTAGTTGAGGATCTGCGGCGGCGTGGTGCCGGGCGGCATCTGCTTGAGCACCGTTTGCGAAACCGAGGTGACCTGTGCGGTGGCCGTGCGGATATCGACCGTCGGCTGGAAGAAGATCTTCACCACGCCGTAGCCGCGAAACGACTGCGACTCGATATGCGCCACGTCGTTGACGGTGGTGCCGAGCGTGCGCTCGTAGTAGCTGACGATGCGGCCCGCCATGTCGTCGGGTTGCAGCCCCGCGTAGTTCCACACGACACTGATAACGGGGATGCGGATGTCGGGAAAGATATCGGTAGGCGTGCGTAACGCCGCAAGCGGACCCGCGATCAGGATCAGGAGGGCCAGCACGATGAACGTATACGGACGGTTCAAGGCTAGCCGGACGATTTTCAGCATCAGATGGGGCTCCGTTCAGAACATCGGCGCCAAGCTGCGCGCCACGCGTGGGTGCAGCCGACGCCGGTATTGTGTCGGGCGCGTCCTAACACGCGGGAGCCAGGCAAATGAAAAAAGATTTAGCTGCGCGCCGATCTCGTGAAGCTAGCAGGAGTGCGAAATGAAACTCGACAAGGAGAGCGGCGGCAAAGTTGAGGATCGCGTCAACCGAGCAGATAACCCGAGCCGCGTATCGTGCGGATCAGTGAGGGTTGGCCGGGTGTGTCCACGCGGTTGCGCAGACGTCCCACATGCACGTCCACGAGATTGGTGCCCGGGTCGAAGCGGCCGCCCCATACGCCTTCGAAGATCATGGTGCGCGTGAGCACCTGGCCCGCATGGCGCATCATGAATTCGAGCACGCGCAGCTCGGTGGGACGCAGGCGCAGGACCTTGTCGCGGCAGCTGAGCCGGCGCTTGACGAGATCGAGTTCGAGCGGGCCCACACGCAGTACGGTTTCCGTCGTGGCGGGGCGCGTGCGCCGGCGCACCAGCGCCTCGACACGGGCGGACATCTCGTCGATCGAAAACGGCCGTGTGAGGTAGTCGTCGCAGCCGGCCCGCAGGCCCTGGATGCGTTCCTCCACACCGGTGGTCGAACTCATCACGATCACGGGCGTTTCGATCCCCACGCCGCGCATGGTCGTGACGATCGTGAGACCGTCGAGGTCGGGCAGGCGCCGCTCGAGCGCGACGACGTCATAGTCGCCCGCCATCACCATCGCAATGCCTTCGCGGCCCGAGCGGGCGACGTCGACGGTGAAGCCGGTCGAGGCGAGCGTGGGCACGACGCTGCGCTCGGTAACGGCGTCGTCTTCAATGGTTAGTATTCTGGGCATGGCTTTGCACGCGTTGTGATGAAAAGAACGGGAAGCCGCATCAGGCAACCGCGCGCAGCGGCGTCGGCGCGGACCGCGTCTGTGCTACGTTCGTGCGGAACTGTTCCACTGCGAAGTCGATGAAACTGCGGATCTTCATCGTGAGGTAATTGCGGCCGGAATAAACGATCGAGATGTGCTGCACGCCGCCGTTCACGTCGAACGCATTGAGCACGGGCAGGAGCGCACCGCGTGCGAGGTCGTCGGCGACGAGGGGCAGCGGCAGCAGTGCGATGCCCATGTCCGCGAGCGCGGCGGCGCGCACGGTGGCGTAGCCGTTGGCCGTCATCGGGCCGTTCACGTTGATGCGCTGCACGCCCTCGGCGTTCGAGAACTCCCAGTGGCGCGGCGCATCGGAAACCGCGAGCAGGCCGTGCCCGGCCAGTTCGGCGGGATCGCGCGGCATGCCGTGGCGCGCGAGCCAGGCGGGCGTGGCCACGAGCATCTCCTTGATCGAGGTGAGCGTGCGGCTCACGAGCGAGGCATTCACGCTCTGGCGGTCGGTCGCGAAGCACACGTCGAAGCCGCCTTCGATCAGGTCGATGTGCGTGTCGTACGCCGTCACGTCGAATTCCACGCGCGGATTGACCGCGCGATACGCGCCGAGCACGGCGGGCAGCCCCGAGCTTGCAAACACCGCGGGCGCGGCGATGCGCAGTACGCCGCTCGGATCGCGCGTGGCGCGCACGAGTTCCGATTCAACTTCATCGAGCTTCTCGATCACGGCGCGACAGCCATCCAGATAGAGGCGTCCCGCTTCGGTGAGCGAAAGGCTGCGCGTGGAGCGGTTCAGGAGGCGCATGTTCAGATGCGCTTCGAGCATGCCGACGCTGCGCGTGACGGCCGCGGCCGACATGCCGAGCTGCTTGCCGGCCAGGTTGAAGCTGCTCAGATCGACGACGCGCGTAAAGACGCGCATGGCTTGGAGCTGGTTCATGGGCGATAGTCCTGGGCAGACGCGCCGCCACGAGGGCGAGCGCGGGCATCGACGCCGCGCGTGGCGGCGACGTTTCATCCACGCTACGTGCGGGGTCAGACGGGAAGAATGGGTGGGCCGGCAGCGCGCCTAATTGGGCAGCGCTTGCGCATAGGCATGCGCTTCGTGCTGCGTGGCGGCTTCGTGGGCCGAGAGTGCGGCCTTGAGCCGATGCATGCTTTCGCTGGGAATGGCGAAACCCGCCCAGCCGAGGCCGGTATGGCGCAGAAACACCACGGCGCCGTCGAAGAGCGGATTGCGTTCCGTGTACCAGCACGGATCGATCTCGAGCACATACTGATGCGAGCGCAACGGTTGCTCGGGAACCGCCGGCTGCATGAGCGCGCGCAGCTTGCTGAGTTCTTCGATCAGGCCGTCCACATCGGGCGCGTCGAGCAGGGCGGCTTGACCGCTGACCTTCACGCACACCGCGTGTTGGCCGTATTCGTTGACGAGTTCGATCGACATCGGCTTTTGCATGTTGCGTTCCTCGCAGTGCTGAAACTGGAAGGCATTATCGGTGCCCAATCGGAACGCATGCTTTAAGTTGCGGCGCACTCCAGATGAAAACTAGTTTAGAAAGCGACGATTTGCTTTCCCGTCATGGCAGTATTGCGCGCAGGCCGTGTTAATCACGCGGCCCGGCGAATGGCCATCGTTTCATGCAGCGCGCCGGGCTCACTTATTCTTATACGTGCTGTTTGCGCAATTGCGGCACGTGATTATTGCGCCCGCCGACGAGAAACGCTGCGACGAAAAGCAGAATGCCGATAATCGCAACGGTTGTCGCGAACGCGCGAGCCACGTGTGCGCTGCTCGAATCCGGCCCGGCAAGCGCGAAAAATAAGCCACCGAGCAGCGCCACGGCGAGCGCGGCACTCACCTGCAAAACCGAGCTGACGAGCCCGGCGGCAAGACCGGACCAGCGTTGATCGACACATTCGACATTGCGCCTGACGAGTGCGGGCAGCGCCACGCCCTGGCCGAAGCCGATCAGAAAGAGCGATGCGTTCAGCGCGTGCAGTTGAGCATCGTGAACAAGCATGGCAGTCCAAAGTAATCCGCAACCCTCGATTGCCATGCCGGCCGCCGCCGCGCGGTGCCCGAAGTGGCGCACGATCAGCGGATTGAGCAGCGGCCCGACCAGAAAGCCGACGCCAAGGGGCAGAATACGCAATCCGACTTCGAGCGGTGCGAGCCCGAGCGCACGCTGTACGTAAATCGCGAACATCATGAAGAACGGTGCGAGCGAATAGAAGAAGAGCGTGGCAACGAGCCCGCGCACGAGACCCGGCGCGGCGAAGATGACGGGCGGCACGAGCGCATCGCGCCCGGCGGACGCGACGCGCGCCTCGTAGCGCCAGAAGATCGCGAACAGGGGCGCGGCGGCAGCGAGCAACGCCCACGTCCAGGCTGGCCAGCCGCGCTCGCGGCCTTCGATCAGCGGCACGACGAGCGCAGCCAGCGCCACGGCGAGCAAGACCATGCCGACGGGATCGAGCTTCGCGGGGTGGTCTGAGCGGCTTTCACGCACGAGCCAGTACGCCGCGGGCGCGGCCACCATCACGACGGGCAGGTTGATGAGAAATATGCTGCGCCAGCCCAGTCCGAATACATTGGCCGAGACGAGCACGCCGCCGAGCGCCTGGCCGGCGACCGAAGCGATCCCATAAGCTGTGCCAAAAAGGCTGAGCGCGAGCCCCTTCTGATGCGCCGGAAAGAGCGCGTGGATCGACGCAAGCGCCTGGGGCGCCATGACGGCCGCGGCGGCGCCTTGAAGGATGCGTCCCGTCACCAGCGCAGCGGACGAACTGGCGAACCCGCAAACGGCCGAAGCCGCCGCGAACGCGAGGATCCCCACGAGAAAGATGCGCCGCCGCCCGTACAGGTCGCCGAGCCGGCCACCGGTAATGAGAAAGATCGCGTAGGTCGCCGCATAGGCCGAGATCACCAGTTGCGCGATGGCGGCGCTTGCATGCAGGCCGGACTGCATGGACGGCAGCGCTACGTTGACGATGAAGAAGTCGAGCGGCGGCAACAGCGTGCCCATCAGCAGCACGGTCAACGCCCACCAGGTGCGTGCGCCCGCTTGCGTGGGAGATATCTCTACAGTCGAAAGGTTCGTCATGCGGCCTCCATATGGAACTAATCAGTTCCTAATTAGCCAAAAAAACTAGCGGATGGCGCTCAGCGCGATTTCAGCAATGGCATCTATCGCGTCCTCGCCGAGGTCGGTCTTGCCCAGCACACGCATGCCTTCGATCGTGCAGAGCAGGAAGCGCGCGAGATCGTCGGCATTCTGGTCGGCGGCCAGTTCGCCCGCGGCCTGGCCACGCCGGATCGCGCCGGCGAGCAGCGCCTGCATGCGCGTGAACATGTCCGTGACGCGGGCTTTCACTTCGGCATCGAAGGGCAGGCACTCGGTGGCGGCGGCTGTCACCGGGCAGCCCGCAAGCCCTTCGAGGCCGGCGGAAAAGCGCACGTAATGATGCAGCGCCTCGCGCAGCGCGGTGCGCGCCGAGGCGTGTCGCAGATTGCGCGTGAGCCGCGCGATACCGCGCTCGGTGTAGAAGTCGAGCGCCGCGAGAAAGAGCTGGTGCTTGTCGCCGAACGCCTTGTAGAGGCTGCCGCGCGAGAGCTGCGTACCCTCGATCAGATCGGGCAGCGACGTTGCGGCATAGCCGCGCGCGCGGAATACCTCGAGCGCGTTCTGCACGGCTTCCTGCTCGTCGAATTCGCGTGGACGGCCGGGGCCAGAACGGGTATCGGATTTCATGCCCACATTCTAGACCAATCGATTCCAAAATGCCGGGAAAAATTCGCTCGGTGAATCCAAACATGCATACAGGATGAATTATATGTACGCACAGAAATATCAATTGTTGATATTCGGCGTGCGTCGGTAATCTGGCCGACATACCGACCAGCCAGCCCCAGCTATGTCCCGCATCGCGCTCATCGAATGGTTGACGAGTTTCGTGCCCAACCCGGCCGCGCCGCAATGGCGCGAGCGGGGGCGGCGCTGTGCCGGAGCGTTGATCGGCATCGCGTTCACGGGACTCGCAACCCACGTGATGTTCGGCGCGGCGGGCGATATCCCGCTGCTCGTGGCACCCATGGGCGCTTCCGCGGTGCTGCTGTTCGGCGCGTCGGACAGCCCGCTTGCGCAGCCGTGGTCGATTCTTGGCGGCAACTTTGTCTCCGCGCTGGTGGGCGTGGCGTGCGCCCATTGGATCGCGTCGCCGGTTGCGGCGGCTTCCGTGGCGGTGGCGCTCGCCATCTGCACGATGTTCCTGTGCCGCTGCGTGCATCCGCCTTCAGGTGCGGTCGCGCTGACCGCCGTGCTCGGCGGCCCCGCTGTGCATGCGCTCGGCTTTCACTTCGTGCTCGCGCCGATCGTGTTCCAGTCCTTTGCGCTGCTCAGTGCGGCGCTCGCCTTCCACGCGCTGACCGGGCACCGCTATCCGCGCGCCGCGTTTCGTCCCACGCCGGAAGCCGCTGCCGCGCCGCTTGCCGCGCTCTCGCAACATCTGCTCGAGCCGTTGGATTTTCCGCAAAAGTCGTTCGAACAACTAACTTGCGAGGAAATCATGTCGGTTGGCTGTCCCGCCGTGCCCGCAACAATGGGCGCGCGGGCGGCGCACGAGATGTTCCGCCGCCACGGTGCTTCGACGCTGCCCGTCGTCGACGCCATGGATCGCGTGGTCGGCGTCGTCACGCATCATGCGCTCGGCGACCTTGCGCCGGCGGCGGGCCTCAAGCGCATCTGGAGTGCGCTGCGCCGCGCGGTGCTGCGCGAGTCGGCGCGCGTGGAAGAAACGGTCGAAGCCGTGATGGCGGCCGGCGTGCACGCGGTTCATCGGGCCACGCCGCTTGCGCATCTGGTGCCGATCTTCATCGAGCACGCCTACCACGACATTCCGGTGATGGACGACGCGCGTCGGCTGGTTGGCGTGGTCAGGCATTCGGACATGATCCGCTGGCTCCATCACCACGCGGGCGCCGCCCAGGCCGCCGGCGGAGCAGCCTGAACCAGGCGCCTGGCCGCGTCACACCACGAACAGCAACACCGCGAACACCGCATAGAGCCAGCCGACATGTGTGAGCTGACGGCTACGCACCTTCGGCGCGCGAAACGCCCATTGCAGGATCAGGATGGCGATCATGGTCGTCACGGCCGCGAGAATCGAAGGCGTGCCGAGATGCCACGGCGTGAAGAAGAGGCCGAACGCCGTAGGAATGGTGGCCTGAATCATCATCGCGCCGCTGATGTTCGCCAACGCCAGCCGCTCCTTGCCCTGGCGTACCCAGATGATCGCGTTCATGATCTCGGGCAGCTCGGTGGCGATCGGGCTGAACAACACGGCGGTCAACTGCGGGCTCAGGCCAAGCCACGGTCCCACGGCACCGATCTGCTGCACGAACAAATGCGAGGCCGCGAAGATCACCGCGAGCGCGCCCAGCGTCTGCAGCAGAATCCACACCATGGCGGGATTGTCGTCGTGCGGGCGCAGCTTCAGCGGCTCGAGATCGCCTTCCACTTCGCCGCTATCTTCAGCGGAAAGCTCCTTCCAGCAGTAGAACGCGTAGGCCGCGAGAAACGCAATCCCCAGCAACGGCTTGAAGCTGAACACCACGAGCCCGAGCGCGATCTTCGCGACGAAGATCGCGAGGAACCAGAGCTGGTCGCGGCGCAGACGGCGCGTATTGACGTCGACAGTGGCCGCGCGCTCGCGGCCCACGCGCTTCGCTGTCGCAAGCAGAGCGAAGCCCACTACGGCATAGGCGATCGTGCTTAGCGCGAGCGGCCCGCCAATCGCGGCGCCTATGCCAATTTCCTTGTGTGCGGGATCGCCGCCGAAAGCGACGGCGACGAGCGTGACCACGCTCTCGGGCAGCGCCGTGCCAAATGCGGCGAGGATCGTGCCGGTAGCGGTTTGCGTGACCTTGAGCTTGTGGCCGAGCCACTCGACGCTATTGACGAAGGTCTCGCAGGACAAGTAGATGATGCCGGCCGCGGCAATGAGCAAGGCGAACGTCAAGATCATGACGAACGCTCCGTGGCGCAAATGAGGAGTTGATGCGGGGCGAGACGAGTCATTGTTATTGCCGTGATGTGCGAGCCGGGCACCGAAACCATGACGCTTCCCTTCGCCCGGCCCGGGTGAAAGGGAAAACGTCATAGGTCTCGTCAGGCCGCGCTATTGCAGCGATTCGCTGCAATGATCCGCAATACGGCTGCCGGCGCCATGGTGCAGGGGCACCAATTATGTTGACGGCGGCGCAACGCCAAAGCAGGCGTCGCAGACTACTCCCCTAAGACAGGGGGCGATTATAGCCGAAGTTCATGGCGGCGAGCGATTTCCTGCGCGCGCGCCTCGCGCGCCTCGCGCAACGCGAATCAGAATTTGTGACGCAGCCCGACCATGACCATCGCCTGCTTGTCGTTGCTCGCATCGTTGCCGAAGTCGCCGAACGAGGCGACTGCGTTGACGAGCTCGCCCGTGTCCGCATCGATCGTCTTGCCCGACGCCTTCTGGTAGCCCGCGAGCGCGTAGATATCAGTGCGCTTCGAGAGGAAGTAGTCGCCGCCCAGGCTGAACTGGTTGTAGCTCGCGTCCACGCCGTTGCCGTGCCCCTTGGTGTAGTTGTAGCCGAAGCCCACGAGCGCGACCGGCGTGACCTGATAGTTGATGAAGGCCTGGCCCGTGTTGAACTTCGTGCTGCCGTTCGCGCCGTACGCGCTCTGGTAGTTCGCGTACTCGACATTGCTGTACGCGAGGCCCGCCGTCACCGGCCCATACGCGTAGTCGCCGGCCGCGCGAATGATCTGCAGCGAATTCGCGGAGACGAAGCCGCCCGTGATGGCGGCGGAATCCACGTTGACGTCGGTGTTCGGATTCAGGCCGTCGAACGTCGCGGCCGTGCCGCCGTTGCTGTTGGCCTTGAAATAGCCCGCGCCGAAACCGAACGGACCATGGTTGTACGCGGCCGCCACGGCCCACGTCTGGCCCGCGCCGGTGCTGCCAGGCTGGCCGCCGAACGCGTACATCGCGCTCATCTGCAAGCCGCCGAAGTAGGGGCTCGCATACTTGATCGAGTTGCTGGTGCGGTAGCTGTTGTCGTAGTTGTCCATGTCGCCGGGCGTGGCGAACGCGGAGCCGAATGCGCCGTCGTTGGTGAGCGGCTGCAGCAGGTCGATGAGCGGGTCGTACTGGCGGCCGAGCGTGACGCTGCCCGCGGTGCTCGAATTGAGGCCGACCATGGCCGTGCGGCCGAACAGGCGGCCGCCCTGGCCCTGCTTGCCGTTGTCGATGTTGAAACCGCTTTCGAGCTTGAAGATCGCCGAGAGGCCGTTGCCGAGGTCCTCGGTGCCGCGCAGGCCCCAGAGATTCGGCGACATGTTGCCGGACATCATCTGGAACGTCCCGCCCGAGCCGTTCTTGCCTTGCTGGTTGCCGAACCAGGCAACGGAGGTGTCGAGCGAGCCGTAGAGTGTCACGCTGCTTTGCGCGTGCGCGATGGAGGCAAACGATGCCAGTGTGAGGGCGGCGGCGAGAGCGGTTGTTTTCATTGAATGGTCTTCGTTGATGAGTGGCATGGGTGAGAATGAAATCGCGGCGCGCGAAGGCACTAAGACACGGCGTTGCAGACGGCCCCGAAATTCAGGGGCGATTATGCGTAACGCCTTCCGTGGACGAATTTGAAAAACGGAAAGACTGAGTTTCAGAAGACGCATGAGCGCGAATGCGCGGCCAGTGCGGCTTCACAAGGCCGTGACCGGTGCTGGCGTTGTTTTTTTCGCGGCGCATTTTCATAATTGATAAGAATGACTAAGTGAATATTGCGGCCGATATTTGCACGTGAGCGGTTAAACATTTCTTCATTTTCGTGCGGATGTTTGGCGAAAGTCGCGCTTCTATCCTTGCCTCACGAGTCGCAACCTGATTCGAGGCCGGAACGGGCAAAGCTTCCGGCCATGACCGCTAGCCCCGGCCCGCGAGGCCGCACAGGAGAAACGAGGTGAGGATAGTCAAGAGCGGCGCATGCGCCGCAATCATGCTGTCGATATCGGCGCTCGCGCATACTCTCGATCGAACGCTGTACGCGCATCACTGACGCCAGCGCAGCACTTCCGTCGTGGCGAAGCAGGCCGCGCGCCGTGACGGAACTTCGCATCGCGGCCAGTCAACGTCGGCTCACACCATCTCATTCATGAAATCACGCATGCTTTCTTATGTGTTGCGCGCTGCTCTGTGCGTTACGGTCGCCGCTGCCTTCTCCGGATGCGCGAACCTGCATCCGCAGCCCAACGGTCCCGGTGATTGCGTCGGGCCGGCCGGCTTCTGCGTGCCGTTTTTCGGTTCGTAAGTCGCGAGACCGGTCTACTTCAGCCGTGTTCGCGCGCCGTTCCGGGTCTCCGGCGGCGCGCATAATACGCGTTTCGATGGCACAACCACGATCTGCGTTGACAAGGAGACCCATGAGTCGCGATGTCCGCACCGACGCCGAAGTCCTCGCATCATGGCAGCGCAACGCGACGCCCTGGATCGCGGCCGTGCGCGGCGGCGAGATCGCGAGCCGCCGGCTCGTGACCGACGCCGCGGTGCTCGACGCCGTGCTTGCGTGCGCGCCGCGCAGCGTGATCGATCTCGGCTGCGGCGAAGGCTGGCTCGCACTGGCGCTCGCGCGCCGCGGCGTCGCTGTCACGGGCGTCGACGCGGTGCCCGAACTCGTGGACGCCGCGCGCGCGGCGGGGCTCACGGACTGCCGCCTGCTAACCTACGAGCAGGTCGCGCAGGGCGCATTACACTGCCGCGCCGATGCGGTGGTGTGCAACTTCTCGCTCATCGGCTCGACCAGTGTCGATGCTCTGCTGCGCGCGGTGCCCACGTTGCTGGCGCCGCAAGGCGCGCTCATCGTGCAGACGCTGCATCCACTCGTGGCATGCGGCGACGAACCCTATGTCGACAGCTGGCGCGCCGGATCGTGGGCCGGATTCAGCAGTGCGTTTCGCGATGCGCCGCCGTGGTACTTTCGTACGCTCGAAAGCTGGATCGCGTTGCTCGACTTGAGCGGTCTCGACTTGCGCGCGCTGCGCGAGCCGCTCGACCCGCGCAGCGGCAAGCCCGCTTCCGTGCTGTTCATGGCGCAACGGCGCGGCTGACACCGCCCCCGCGCGCCGCTGCAAACGAGGAGGCAAAGACGATGGCGATGATTTCTCACGTGTATATCGGCGTGAACGATTTCGAGCAGGCATTCACGTTCTATTCCCCGCTCATGCAGGCGCTGGGCTTCGTGCTGAAATTCCGCGAGCCCGACTACCCCTGGGCGGGCTGGATGGAGCCGGGCGTGCCGCGTCCGCTCTTCCTCGTCGGCCGGCCGTGGGACGGCAATGCCGCGCAACCCGGCAACGGCCAGATGGTCGCGCTGCTCGCGCCTTCGAGCGCGGCAGTCGACGCCGCCTACGCCGCCGCGCTCGCGCACGGCGGCACCGACGAGGGCGCGCCCGGCCTGCGCCCGCACTATCACCCGAACTACTACGGCGCGTACTTTCGCGACCCCGAAGGCAACAAGCTCTGCGTCTGTTGCCACGATCCCGCGGACCGTTGACACCGCGCGGCAAGCCATCACACGGGCGTCCCATTCGCTGTGCTACCCTTGCCCTGCCTTGGGCCGAGGGTGCCGTGCGCGCGTGCGAACGACCGCCGGCGGACGGCCCGATGTATCGAAGTCGAAGATCGAAGTCCTGAACCAAAGTCCCGCGTCGCGCCTCATCGCGCGCAGGCGCCGGGACAACGACCAATAACAGGAAGAAGACCCAGATGAAAATGCACGAGATACAACGCGCGGGTTCGCGCGGCCGCTTGCGCGCGCTGTTCGCGGCCGTGGCGCTGGCGGGCGCGGCTCAAGCCGCGCAGGCCGCCACGGAGATCCAGTTCTGGCATGCCATGGAGTCCCAGCTTGGCGAGCGCGTGAATGCGATCGCGGAGCAATTCAACGCGTCGCAGAGCGAATACAAGATCGTGCCCGTCTTCAAGGGCACCTACGACCAGACGCTGGCCGCCGGCATCGCGGCCTATCGCAGCGGCGACGCGCCCGCCATCCTGCAGGTGTACGAAGTCGGCACCGCCACGATGATGAACGCGAAGAAGGCCGTGCTGCCCGTGTACGACGTGATGAAGACCGCCGGCGTGCCGCTCGACGAAAAGGCCTTCGTGCCCACCATCGCGAGCTACTACAGCGACGCGAAGACGGGCCATCTGGTGTCGATGCCGTTCAACAGCTCGACGCCGGTGCTCTACTACAATCGCGACGCCTTCAAGAAGGCCGGCCTGCCCGACGCGCCGCCGAAAACCTGGCCCGAAGTCGCCGAGGCCGCCGCGAAGCTCAAGGCCTCGGGCATGAGCTGCGGCTTCACCACCGGCTGGCAGGGCTGGATCCAGATCGAGAACTACAGCGCGTGGCATGGCGCACCGATCGCGACGCGCAACAATGGCTTTGACGGGCTCGACGCGCAACTCGAGATCAACAAGCCGCTGCAGGTCGCGCACATCGCCTTCCTGCAGAACATGGCGAAGCAGGGCACCTTCACCTATGTGGGCCGCAAGGACGAAGCCACCGCCAAGTTCTATAGCGGCGACTGCGGCATCATGATGGGTTCGTCGGGCGCGCTGGCGAACGTGCAGCAGTATGCGAAGTTCAAGTTCGGCACCGGCATGATGCCGTACGACCCGAGCGTGAAGGGCGCGCCGCAGAACGCCATCATCGGCGGGGCGAGCCTGTGGGTGCTGGGCGGCAAGAACCCCGAGGTCTACAAGGGCGTGGCGAAGTTCCTCGCGTACCTGAGCTCGCCGGCCGTGGCCGCGAAGTGGCATCAGGACACGGGCTATCTGCCGGTGACGAAGGCCGCGTACGAACTCACGCAGCAACAGGGTTTTTACGCGTCGCATCCGGGCGCCGACACGGCGACGAAGCAGATGCTCAACAAGCCGCCGCTGCCGTGGACCAAGGGCCTGCGCCTTGGCAACATGCCGCAGATCCGCACGATCGTCGACGAGGAACTCGAACAGGTCTGGACGGGCGCGAAGACGCCGCAGCAGGCGCTCGATTCGGCCAATTCGCGCGGCAACGACCTGCTCAGGCGATTCGAGCGCCAGGCAGCGAACTGACGGTCCAATGCATGCGAAGTAATCCGATGCCTCGGGCGAGGCATCGGGCAGCGCCCCAACAAGCCGACGCCAGTCCGGTCTTTTGGGGCGCTTTGCTTGGGCTCCGTGGCCGCGGCTTTAGAACCACGCGTCCTGCATGTCGAGCGTGGTGCGATCGAGCGAGGCGAGCAGATCGAACTGCGCGCCGGTTTTCGGCAACTCCCATGCGAAGAAGTAAGCGGCTGCCGCGAGCTTGCCGCGATAGAAGTCCGCCTCCTCGCCGTGCATTCCAATGGACGCGGCGAGCGCGGCGCGTGCCACGAGCGCCTGTTCGAGCCACACCCAGGCCAGCACCACGTGGCCGAACGCTTCCAGGTACACCGAAGCATTGGCGAGTGTCACCGCCGGGTCGCCTGCTGCCCACAACTGCCGCGTGACTCGCGTGAGCCGCTCGAGTGCGGCTGCGAGCGCGTTCGCGTGGCTGGCCTCGTCTGCCGCGCCCGAAGCGTGTGCGCGTTCGAGCGTGGCCTGCACGCGCTCCACGAAGATCTTGAGCGCCGCGCCGTTCTTGATGACGACCTTGCGGCCGAGCAGGTCGAGCCCCTGAATGCCGTGCGTGCCTTCGTGGATCGGATTGAGACGGTTGTCGCGATAGAACTGTTCGACGTTGTACTCGCGCGTGTAGCCATAGCCGCCGTGCACCTGGATGGCGAGATCGTTGGCTGCGAGACACCACTGCGAAGGCCAGCTCTTCGCGATGGGCGTGAGCAGGTCCAGCAGCAGCGAGAGCGGCTCGCGTTCCGCGCCGCTGGCGGCACCCGCTTCGTCCACGAGTTTGGCGCACCAGAGGTTGAGTGCGAGCGCGCCTTCCACGTAGCTCTTTTGCGCGAGCAGCATGCGGCGCACGTCGGCGTGCTCCACGAGCCTCACCTGCGGCGAAGCCGGATCTTTGCCCGCCGCGCCCACCGGACGCCCTTGCGGACGGTTGCGCGCGTAATCGAGCGCATGCAGATAGCCGGTATAGCCGAGCATCGTCGCGCCGAGCCCCACGCCAATGCGCGCCTCGTTCATCATGTGGAACATGTACGCGAGCCCGTGATGCGGCTCGCCCACGAGATAGCCGATCGCGCCCGCGCGGCCGCCCGGCGTGTGCTGCGTGCCTTCGCCGAAATTCAGCAGGCAGTTCGTCGTGCCGCGATAGCCCATCTTGTGATTGAGGCCCGCGAGCACGACGTCGTTGCGCTCGCCGCGCGAGCCGTCCTCGTTCACGAGGTACTTCGGCACGACGAACAGCGAGATGCCTTTGACCCCCGCGATGAGCTTGCCGTCGGGACCGGGGATCTTGGCGAGCACGAGGTGCACGATGTTCTCGGCCAGCTCGTGCTCGCCGCCCGAGATCCACATCTTGTTGCCACGCAGGCGATACTGCGCGCCGAGCGGGGAATCGCATTCGAAGTCGGCGCGCGTGGCGACATCCGAAAGCGACGAACCCGCTTGCGGCTCGGAAAGGCACATCGTGCCGAAGTAGCGGCCTTCCAGTTCGGGGCGCACGAAGGTGTCGATCTGCTTTGCGCTGCCATGCGCGAGCAGCAGGTTCGCGTTGCCGATGGTGAGGAACGGATAGGCGCTCGTGCCGACGTTCGCCCCCTTGAACCACGCGAAGCCCGCCTTCTCGACGACGAGCGGCAACTGCATGCCGCCGTATTCGTAATCCTGGCCCGCGGCCATCAGGCCTGCGTCGCTGAATGCCTGCAACGCCGTCTTCACCTCGGGGATGATCGTGACCGTTTCGCCGTCGAAGTGCGGCTCGTGCTGATCGTTCTTCTTGTTGTGCGGCGCGAAGAGGTCGGTGGCGATCTTCTCGCAGGTGTCGAGCGCGGCGTCGAAGGTCTCGCGCGTGTGGTCGGCGTAGCGCGGAATGCGCGTGAGGCTTTCGACATCGAGCCATTCGTAAAGCAGGAAGTTCAGATCGCGGCGGGAAAGGATCAGCGACATGGCGGAACGGTCTCGCATCTTGGGAGGAGAAGGCGTCTAGCGTACCTAAAATAGAACGATCGTGCTATTGGTAGTTTCGCCAGCGACGCAGAGATCCCGCGCGGCCTTACGGCTCGCCGCCGAGGTAGCGCTGCGGCGACACGCCCATGACGCGCTTGAACATCGTCGAAAACGCCGTGGGGCTGCCGTACCCCAGTTCATACGCGACGTGCGTGACCGACTCGCCCCGGTTCAGCCGGGCAACCGCCTCGATCAGGCACGCCTGCTCGCGCCAGGCAACGAACGGGGTTCCCAGCTGTTCGCGAAAGTTGTCCGATGAAGGAAGACTTGTATCAGCGCTGCAGCACACGTCGGTGAAGAGACGCGCACTGCCGATGCCGTGATTCCAGTCACAGAGCGACGACATGGCCTTGATTTCCGACAAGAACATGCAAATCAGGAGTACCAATGGACGTGTCACTATCGAGGCAAAGGAAGAGCTCCTTCTAAAATGCGGTGGATCGTGCGTCCAAATTTCATCGACTGGTATCGAGGATGGAACGAAAGGTAACCAGACTACCAAATCGACGGCCTTCAGCCGCCAGGGGCACAGTTCACTCGCGGAAACCGGGGAAGCATGCGCCTTTCGACGACGAGTACACCTTGAAGTGGGTTTACAACCAGAAGTTCTCGATTATTCGCGACGACGGCAGCGTTATCCAGGGCTGGACAGATGTATCGGGCAAGACTGGGCTGCAGCGCGGATTGGCTGCTGAAAGCTTGCGCCTTCGGCTTGACGGTGATCCCTCGTGATCCTGATCGCGCGCAAAACGCCGGACGCCAACATTTGCTTCGACAAAGGAACTCCTGGACATGGCCACAACTGAACGTATCATCCCGGCGACCATAGCGGACGACGGATCTGCCCACTACACCTCCGTCATGTCAAAGCCTGACGACAGCACTGCTGTGTGCTACATGGTCCCCAATCGGGTTATTCCCGTGATCTTCGTTCCGGGGGTCATGGGAAGTAACCTCATAGCGATTAAAGGAATAAACAAGGGAAGTCCCGTCTGGCTGGTCAACGGTGGCGCGGGTGCCGCGAAGGCATGGTTATGGCGCGGCCCGGAGACCCGGAAGCAAAAGCTCGATCCGAAGACTACAGATGTCTACGAAGGTGGTGATATTGCGTCCGGGACCGCGCATAGTGTGGCGGAACTGCGCCGACGAGGCTGGGGGACGGTGGCGAAGATGAGTTATGGAACGTTCCTTCCCTTCCTGGAAAATGCTCTGAACGATGCGCATGAGTGCAAGGCGGGTTTCCGGGCGGGCCTCATGAAAGAACTCGTGGCCGAGGCACCGGGCGTGAGTGTGCTGTCACACGATGAAGTTGCGCTGTCATACAAGTATTCCATGCCGGTTCACGCAGTCGGATACAACTGGCTGCAATCCAACTCGGATTCGGCAAAACATCTTGCGGCCAAGATCAAGGAATTTACCGACTACTACAAAAAGCAGAACAAGCTCTGCGAAAAAGTCATTATTGTCACCCATTCCATGGGTGGGCTGGTGGCGCGGTATTACTCGGAAGTCGATGGGCATCGTGACAAGGTACTGGGGGATCGTCCACGGCGTGATGCCAACCACGGGGTCAGCGACAGCCTCCAAGCGTGTCACGTCCGGCAGCGAAGGGTCTGCTGGCCCGGTGCTCGGGTCGGACAATTCCACGATGACACCGGTGTTTGCGCAGTCTCCGGGGCCGCTGCAACTGCTTCCGGCCGTGGAGTACGGGACGGGGTGGCTTAAACTCAGGAACGGCAAGGAGCAGACCTCATTGCCACTGGCCGATCCTTATGCGGAGGTGTATCTGCGACGTGGGCAGTGGTGGAGTCTCGTCAATGACAAACTGATCAATCCGATGGATCCGGCGAAGAAAAACATCGATGCGGATTGGGCCGCATACGTTTCCTTAATAAACAAAAAGGTACAGCCATTCCATGAAGCGATGCGCGGGAAGTTTCATCGCGCCACCTATGCGTTCTATGGCAACGATGAGAAGCACAAGACCTGGGGTGATGTGGTCTGGGAGAGCAAGCTGAATCCGGTACTGAAGTGGACCGATTCATATGCGAAAGTCGACCACCTCGAAAATGGACAGGTACTACAGGACAGCGGGACTGGCAGCCAGTCGCTTCTCCAGCGCAGTGGAGGCAATCCCGTCAATATGCAATATAACCTGATGCCCCCCGCTGAAAACGGCGATGGAACGGTACCGATCCGGTCCGGTCGCGCGCCTGCGGGGCAATCCGGTGTGCAGGCCTGTGTGGCCTACCCGGGGGTTGACCACGAGGGTGCGTACAAGAACCGTCCACAGCAGTACTTCGCATTATGGGCCGTCTCCAGGATTGTCTCCAACGTCAAGGGTACCGTACTGGAATACAAGTGATGACCCTCCGAACAAACAAATGGCTTTTATTGCTTCCATTGCTGGTCGTTTCCGCGTGCGGACGCCAGCTGGCACCCTTGACCGAGCAGGAGAAACATCACATGAGTGAACTGACCCAGAACCTGAAGCCGTATTGCGTGGGGCGGTATCTGATTGACATGCCGGCCGAAGTACTGGTGTCGGGCGATGCGACGGTGCAAGGCGTGATGATCGATTCGGAAGCAATGACGCATGAAGCGTATTTGCAGGAGATTGCGAGCCGCCAGGCGGAGCTCCGGGGGACGAAGAGCATTGACCCGTATCCGTTTCTCTATGCCGATGACGCGATCGATGGTCCGGATACACACTATTTTGTCTATCGAGGGAACTTGAGTGATGGACCGGCGAATCGCGTTTTCGAAGCATACAAGTGGGATCATGGGTATCGATTCAAACTTGGAATCGAGGGCAGTGACTACCTCCATCCCGATCAAACGAGTAAGCCTTATATCCAGGCGTTGGACGTAAAAAACGATGTTCCGGTGAAAACCGCTCTCATATTCGACCTTGTCAAAAGACTCCGCTGGCGCAGCGAGGATGAAATACCCACGGAACCTGGACTTTGTTTTCTTGGTGCCTTTCTTCCTGGAAAAGCAACAGACAAGGAAGATGTCGGGGCACAGTTTGTGTTTCCCAACAACCGGGACGTGAGTCTTGGACTCGAGAGCAATTCGAGCATTCGTGAACCCAACACGCTCCTGCAGCGCGGTGATCAGATCAATGCCGGCCTGAGGTCCATGAAGGAGGGGCGAGCCATACGGAAAGGTGCCGTCAAGTTGCAAGGAATTGATGCTGAAGAATGGCTCATCGTTGGGGAGACAGATCTGGAGGTGCCAGGGAGCATGTTTACCCTTGAGGCGAACTCGATGACGAGCAGTGCGCAGTCGCCGTTGCTGACGATGGATTTTAATACGGGTTCGCCCAATGCCTTTATGCAGGATCGCATCAAGGCTGCGTCCATGAGCGAGAGCGAAGCCGTCGCCGTGTGGGATATTGTGTCCCGCACGCTTCGTCCGCGCCCGAACGGTTTCTGAGGAAGTGGAGTGCCAATGCCAGTACTGCGCAAGCCTGCCCCCTGAAGAGCCTGTACCGATAACCCACCATCGCGTCTACGCTGGACGATTGTCTTTTTCCTGATCGTGATCGTCGGCGTTTTCGTCGTGCTGTTTGTCTGGCCAAAGGGCGAACCAACCCAGACGCCCTGGTTCTGGACCTGTGTGACGGCCGACGCGGTCGCGGAAGCAGTACGTTCGTTGCCACCAGACTTAGGGTTGAAGGTCCAGTTGATGCTACCGGGCATGGTCGACACGGACGAGTCGCTGGCGACCTGGAACAGGCAATGGGTATAGTCGGACCAGGCTGCAGAGAAACGCGAGTTCCTCGAGATCGAGCGCGAACGCACAACGAATGCGCGTCCGCAACGCGAACTCAAAGGTGGCACAGCAACGCGCGTCTCGCGATGGCAAGCGCGTGCAGGCCGAGATCCTGTCCCTGCAGACACAACCCGGGGGGGCCACCATCAGACGGTTATGCTGGACGGGCGATTTGATGCAATGCGGGCGAGCCACGCTGCACAGGCGCAGGAGCGCGAATTCCTGCGGCGGAACGCGTCCGGTCCGGGCAGTGCGGCACGGCAGTTTCCGCGACGCGCGGCCCGGCAATCCGCCGGCCCCTGTGAAAGCTGTCCGCAAGTCCGGCGTGAAGTTACGAGTCGTACAGGATGCAGTCGGCGGAAGGCGGCCTGCCCGAAGATCGGTGTGTTGATGCGTTACGAAGAGCGTGTGGTGCGGGTAGTGGCTGAAGCGCGCGGTCAGCGGGCGATCATCAAATCACTTGGCGAAGACGGACGCGCCTTCCGGATCTTGCACGTCGTCAATACACGTTTCACACGCTCAAATAACTGGGGCTCGAGCCAAATACAAAGAGGAAGTGCGATCAAATCGCTGCAAACGTTTGCAAATACTTGTCCCGTAAAGGGTTTCCTGAAGTTTATTGATTTGCTGCCGTAAACTCGTGCGCGGGTCCCGATTCTCTTGTCGAGCCCGCAAACGAGTCGCGCCGACGCCATTACGGCGGCTCTTTTTGCAGCCGAATTCAATCAGGCGCATCAAGGTCCACCAGCCGCCGCCGCACTAACGCCTACCCGCAACTTTTTTTCCTGATCCAAGTGTCGTTCATGCTGGCAGATTCGCCGGGTCGCGCGCAGTCGCTTCGACCGTCCGGCTCGCAACCGCGTGGGGCCATTCGCGCGCTCGACGACGTCGCGCGCGCCGCCGACGCGGTGATGTATTCCACGCTCGTCCTCTCCGCCATCGCGGCGGTACTGATCGGCTTCGTCTATTACGAACCGCAGCTCGCGCTCGTGGGCGCCGCGCTGATCCTCGGCGCCGGCAGCTTCGTATTCTTTTGCGCACGCGCAGCTCGCCGGCGAGGCGCGCGCCGCGATAGAAGGCGTGGTGCGCAGCATTGGCCGCGCGGCCGACATCATGGGCGAGATCACGGCGTCGAGCCACGAGCAGGCGCAGGGCACCGCGCAGGTCAACGCCATGGTCGCGCAGATGGACGACACCACGCGCCGCAACGCCGCTTTGGTGAGCGAAGCGGCCGCCGCGTCGTCGTCGCTGCACGCGACGAGCGCGAAGCTGCGAGAGGTGTTCGGCCTCGTCGCATTGTCGTGATAATGTCGTGCGACGTCCGGGGTGAACGAGTGGTGAACAAGGAGATCTTCCCATGATGAGCGTGGCGGGCTGCATCGTCTACAAGCACAACCTGTGGCTCGTCCTCGTCGCGCTGCTGATCTGCGCCGCGGGCTCGTGGGTCACCGCGCGGCTCGTCCTGCGCGCGTTCGCCACGCATTCGCTGCAGCGCATGGGCTGGTCGTTCATCGCCGCCGTCGTGGCCGCCGCCGATATCTGGTGCACGCACTTCGTCGCCATGCTCGGCTTCGAACCGGGCGTGCCGATCACCTTCGACCCCGTGATGACCATCACGTCGCTGCTCATCGCGCTCGTGGGCAGTTTCGCTGGATTCCTGCTCGCCACGAGCCAGGCCGCGAACCGTCTCACGCGCGCGGCGCCCGCGCTGGGCGGCGCGATCGTCGGGCTGGCGGTCGCGCTGATGCATTACGCGGGCATGCTCGCGTATCGCGTGGAAGGCATCGTGATCTGGAATCGCATTGGGATCGCCTTGTCGTTCGTGTTTGCGGTCGCGATCAGCGCGCTCGCACTGCATCTCGCGGGCGTGGCCGCGCGGCGCCCGCAGGAGAACGCGGCCAGCGCGCGGGTCAGCGCCGAAGCGTCCGCGCGCCTCGTGGCGGGCGTGCTCGCCCTCGCCATCGCTGCGCTGCACTTCACCGGCATGTCCGCGTTCCAGGTCGTGCCGATGCCGATCGACGGACACTTTTCGAATCCCGCCGCGCTGCATGCGCTCGCGCTCGCCGTGGCGTGCATGGCGCTCGTGATCGCGGGCGCGGGCTGCGTGAGCTTTCTGCTCGACGACAGCGTGCGCGCCGAATCGGTCGAGCATCTGCGCACGATGGCGATGAGCGACATGCTCACCGGCCTGCCCAACCGCGCGAGCTTCAACGCACGCATCGACGCCGAACTGGCGCGCACGCAGGACACGCGCAAGCTCGCGCTCATCGGCATCGACCTGAACCGCTTCAAGGAAATCAACGACCTGCACGGCCATCATGCCGGCGACGAAGTGCTGCGCATTCTCGCGCGGCGTCTTTCGAGCCTGATGCGCGAAGGCGAGTTCGTGGCGCGCGTGGGCGGCGACGAGTTCGTGGCGCTCACGCGCTTCGCCTCGCGCGAGGAACTCGGCGATCTGCTCTCGCGCCTCGAAACCGCGCTGTACCGGCCGGTGCGCTACGACGACGCCGAAGTGCTCTCGGGCGCGAGCCTGGGCGTCGCCATCTACCCCGACGACGCCACCACCAAGACCGTGCTCATCAACAACGCCGACCTCGCCATGTACCGCGCGAAGGCGGACCTTGCGCAGTCGGTGTGCTTTTACGAGCCGGCGATGGACGAGATCGCGCGGGCGCGCCGCTCGCTCACGCACGACCTGCGCGAGGCGCTCGCGCGCGGGCAGCTGAGCGTGCACTACCAGGTGCAGACCTCGATTGCGAACGGCGAAATTTGCGGCTATGAAGCGCTGCTGCGCTGGGAGCATCCGCGGCTCGGCTTCATCTCGCCCGCCGAATTCATTCCGCTGGCCGAAGAGAACGGCCTCATTCTCGGCATTGGCGCCTGGGTGCTGCGCGAGGCGTGCACGCGTGCCGTTTCGTGGTCGCCGCCTTACAAGGTGGCCGTGAATCTCTCGCCCGTGCAGTTCTCGCACGCGGACCTGCCGAAGCTCGTCGAGACCGTGCTGGTCGAGACCGGCCTCGCGCCCGAGCGGCTCGAACTGGAACTCACCGAGACGACCATTTTCGCGGACCGCGAGCGCTCGCTCGACGTGCTGCAGCGAATCAAGGCGATTGGCGTGAGTATCGCGCTCGACGACTTCGGCACCGGCTACTCGTCGCTCGACACGCTGCGCTCGTTCCCGTTCGATAAGATCAAGCTCGACCAGTCTTTCATCAGCGAGGCCGGGTCGAGCCGCCAGGCCACTGCGATCATTCGCGCGGTGCTCGCGCTCGGCAAGAGCCTCGGCATTCCCGTGCTGGCCGAAGGCATCGAAACCGAGGCGCAGCTCACGCTGCTCGCCGACGAAGGCTGCGACGAAGTGCAGGGTTATCTGCTCGGCCGCCCGGCGCCGCTCAGCCATCTCGTGGCGAGCGGGCAGCTGTCGCTGCTCGCCGACGACGAAACAGCGCTGGGCACGGTGCGAGGCTAACCGCCCTCGCCGCCGTAGTCCACGAAGCGCGGCGCGCATTGCGGCTGCCACGCGCCGCCGCTCTGGGCGAACGCGCCGCGCGCCGTGTTGTGCGCATCGAGCGGCGCTTCCGCAAGACTCAGCACCGGCGTGACGCATGCGTCGCTGCCTTCGAACACGGCGGTCCATTCGTCGCGCGTGCGCGTGGCGACCGCCTGGGCGATGCGTTCCTGTACGCGCGGCCAGTGCGCCCGGTCGCGCTGCGGCAGTTCGAGCAGGTCTTCGGCGCCGATGCCTTTCATGAACGCCGCATAGAACTGCGGCTCGATGCAGCCCACGGCGATATAGCGGTTATCCGCGCAACGATAGGTGCGATAAAAGGGCGCGCCGCCGTCGAGCAGATTCGTGCCGCGTTCGTCCTGCCAGTGCGCCGCCGCGTAGAAGCCGTACATCATGCTCATGAGCATGGCTGCGCCGTCGGTCATCGCGGCGTCGACCACGCAGCCTTCGCCCGTCGAACGCGCGCGCAGAACCGCCGCCACCACGCCGAACGCGAGCAGCATGCCGCCACCGCCGAAGTCGCCGACCAGATTGAGCGGCACCACGGGCTCGCCGCCCGCGAGACCCACCGCATGCAGCGCCCCTGAAATCGCGATGTAGTTGATGTCGTGGCCCGCCGTGTGCGCGAGCGGCCCCGTCTGCCCCCAGCCCGTCATGCGTCCGTAGACGAGCGAGGCGCGCCGCGCGCGGCACACTTGCGGACCGAGCCCGAGCCGCTCCATCACGCCGGGGCGAAAGCCTTCGATCAACGCATCGGCGCTCGCGATCAGATCGAGTGCGCGTGCCATGTCGTCGCGGCTCTTGAGGTCGAGCGCGACGTATTCGCGACCGCGCGCGAGCGGTCCGGACGGCGCGGGGGCGCCGTCGCGGCCGATGCAGATCACGCGTGCGCCCATTTGCGCGAGCAGCATGCCGCAGAACGGTGCGGGGCCCAGCCCCGCGAATTCCACGACGGTAACGCCTTCCAGAGGTTTGATCATGTGTGCCTTCCTGCCTGCTTGCTGGTGTGCCGATTCACGCGTCTTCACAGCGTGCGCGCGATGATTTCCTTCATGATCTCGTCGGTCCCGCCGTAGATGCGCATCACGCGCGCATCGACCCACGCGGTGCCCACCACGTACTCGGACATGTAGCCGTAACCGCCGTGCAGCTGCAGGAATTCGTCGAGCAGCTGGTTCTGCAGTTCGGTCGCGTTGAGCTTCGCCATGGCGGCATCGACGGGCGACAGCTCGCGCCGCAGGTGCCGCGCAATGCAGTGATCGACATAGGTGCGCACCATCTCCGCCTTCGCGCGCGCATGCGCGAGCTTGAAGCGCGCGTTCTGGAAGTCGAAGATGGCCTGGCCGAACACCTTGCGATCGCGCGTATAGCGGATCGTGCGCTCGAGCATGCCCTCGATCGACGCCGCAGCGCGCACCGCGATCACGAGCCGTTCCTGCGCCAGTTCGCGCATGAGGTACGAGAAGCCCTGGTTCTCCTCGCCAAGCCGCTGCGTGACGGGCACGCGTACGTCCTCGAAGAACAGCTCAGACGTGTCTTGCGCGCGCAGGCCGATCTTGTCGAGCTTGCGGCCCTTGCTGAAGCCCGGTGTGCCTTCTTCGACCACGATCAGCGAAACGCCCTTGCCACCCAGTTCGGGCGCGGTCTTGCAGACCACCACCACGAGGCTCGCATTCTGGCCGTTCGTGATGAAGGTCTTCTGGCCGTTGATGACGTAGTGGTCTCCCTCTTTGCGCGCGGTGGTGCGCACGGACTTGAGATCGCTCCCGGTGCCAGGCTCGGTCATGGCGATCGCGCCGATATGCTCGCCGCGCGCGAGCTTCGGCAGCCACTCGCGCTTTTGCGCCTCGGTGCCATACGCGAAGATATAAGGCGCGACGATGTCCGAATGCAGCGGAAAGCCGATGCCGCTCGCATTCACGCGCGCCAGCTCCTCGATCATGATGGCCGCGTGCCCGAAGTCGCCGCCGCCACCGCCGTACTCTTCGGGAATCGTGCAGCACAGCAGGCCTTCCTCGCCTGCTCGCCGCCAGACCGACTTCGGCACGATGCCTTCTTGTTCCCATTGATGATGGAACGGCACGATTTCGCGCTCGATGAAGCGCCGGGCCTGTTCGCGGAAAATCTCGTGATCGTCACGGAATACGGTGCGCATTTGGGATGTCTCCAGTGTCTCTTGCTATTTCGTTATCCGTATCAAGCCACGGGCTGGCGGTAGCGTTCCTTGAGTAGGCGTCGCAGCAGCTTGCCGTTGTCGTGGCGCGGCAGCGCCTCCTCGAATTCGACCGAGCGCGGCACCTTGATATGCGAAAGGCGTTCGCGGCAGAACGCGATCAGTTCCTCGGCGAGCCGCGGGCTCGCGGCGTCGCGCTCGCGCGGCTGCACGACCGCTTTCACGGCCTCGCCGAACTCGGGGTGCGGCACGCCGATCACGGCGGCATCGGCCACGGCGGGATGCTCGGCGAGCACGTTCTCGATCTCCTGCGGATACACGTTCACGCCGCCGCTGATGATGAGGTCCACGCGCCGGTCGCTCAGGTATAGATAGCCTTCCGCATCGACATGGCCGATATCGCCGTAGGTCGCCCAGCCGTGGCGGTTGTAGACGCTGCGCGTCTTCACTGGATCGTTGTGGTACTCGAAAGCGGGACCGCCTTCGAAAAACACGCGGCCAATCTCGCCCACGGGCAGTTCGTGATCCTCATCGTCGACGATGTGGATCTGTCCGTATTTCGAGCGCCCCACTGAGCCGCGATGCGCGAGCCATTCGCCGGAGTCGATCGCCGTGAGGCCCACGCTCTCCGAGCCCGCGTAGTACTCATAGATCACCGGGCCGAACCACGCGATCATCTGCTCCTTGATGTGTGGCGGACAGGGCGCGGCGGCGTGGATCGCCACGCGCAGGCTGCTCACGTCGTACAGCGCGCGCGTGGTCCCGGGCAGATTCAGGAGGCGGATGAACATCGTCGGCACCCACTGGCTGTGCGTGACGCGGTAGCGCGCGATGGCGTCGAGCGCGGCCACGGCATCGAACTTCTGCAGCACGATGGCGCGGCCGCCCGTGTGCAGCACGCGCATGAGGTAGCGCAGCGGCGCGGCGTGGTAGAGCGGCGCGGTGCTCAGGTAGACGGAGTCGGCGTCGAAGCCGAACGTCTTGCGCCATGCCGCGGTTTCGGTGTCGTCGGCGTCGCGCTGCTCGAACGGCACGAGCGGCTTGCGGATGCCTTTGGGCAGGCCGGTCGTGCCCGATGAATAGAGGAAGTCGCGCCCGCGCGGCAGCGGCGGTAACGGTGGCAATGGCGCGCTCGCAATGACCCCGGCGAGGGCCGCTTCGAGCGAGGCGAAGCCGGGCAGCGCGTGCGCGGCGCCCGCAACGAAGCAGGCGACGTCCTGCGCGGCGCCTTCGGCCACGAGCGTGACGGCGAGTTCGTGCATGGCCTGCGAAACGATCAGCACGCGCGCGCCGCAGTCCTTGAGGACGTGCGCGGCCTCGCGTGTTTTCAACTGGATGCTGATGGGGGTGTAGTAGAGGCCGGCGCGCTCGGCGCCGATGGCGATGACGGCGAGCGCGGGGTGATTCTCGAACAGCAGCGCGATGCCGTCGCCGGGTTGCAGGCCGAGGCCGAGGAGCCAGTGCGCGATGCGCTCCGCGCGTTCGTCCAGCTCCTTGTAGGTGATGATCTGCTTGAGTGCGGGGAAGCACAGGGCTTCCCGCGTGGGTGCTGCTACAGCTAGGCAGTATGACTTCACGCGAGGTAGACGGCTGGCCTGCCATGAGGAATCAAACGCGGGTTAGCATTACTGCCAGAGCCGCACGGTGTGGACGGTGCCACACCCGGCGATTTCCCGCACGGAGGC